>CANQNJ010000027.1 GCA_947625185.1 uncultured Clostridia bacterium | reverse complement strand
ACCGCTTGTGCTTGCACAAGCGGTAACGTCAAGCGAGAGTTGTGACGAAGTCCGACCAAGTCTGCGCTTGCGCCCCGTCAGGGGTCGGTTGCGCAGTCAACCGAAATTTCAATTATGTTCTTGACCTTGTAACACCACGAACGAGGGTATTCCAACGCAAAATAATCTGCAACGAGCGCACACCGCTCAAATCTTCAAACCCCTCAGTCTGCTATCGCAGACAGAATAAGGTTAGCGAGCAACTGTCGGTCAGACTGTTGCTCGCCGTGGCTGCGGTCAACACCACACTGTGGTGATTGACTTTCCGCGCCACGCCCGCTTCCGCTTGAAGGGGCGCCTTTAATGGGGCGCGAAGTGAAGCCTTTTTGCGTGGAATGCCCGAGCGACTTGCGATTGGTCGGTGGCTCTAATGGCAAAATGTCGGGGCAAAGCAGGCTTATTTCTCTTTATAATTTGCCTTGTCCCGACATTTGCCATAGAGCTTTATTTTACAAGTTGTTCAAGCTGCGTCAACGTGTCCTCGAACGACTTGACAACGACGTCGAACGGCTCCTGCGCGGTAAGGTCCACTCCCGCCACTTTCAGTTCGGATACGGGATCCATCGAACCGCCGAGAGAAAGGAATTTCTTGTAGTCGGCGACGGCAGACGCGCCCTCTTTGAGTATCTTCTCCGCTATGCACACCGCCGATATGATGCCCGTAGAGTACTTGTAGACGTAGAAAGCGCGGTAGAAATGCGGTATACGCGCCCACTCGTACTTGATCTCGTCGTTGTGATGCACCGCCTCGCCGTAATACATCTTGTTCAATTTGAGATATTCGCCGCACATTACCTCTGCGGTAAGGGGCTGTCCCTCTTCCACAAGCGTGTGAGTTATCTGCTCGAACTCCGCAAACATCGCCTGACGGTACATAGTCGTGCGAAGCATATCCAGATAGTACTGCAACAGATATTTCTTGATATTGACGTCCGTCTCCGTCGCGAGAAGATACTTCAACAGCAGCACTTCGTTGCAGGTGCTTGCCACCTCGGCGACGAATATCTTGTAGCCCTCCTTGGCGAAGGGTTGTGCTTTGCCGCTGTAATAGGTGTGCATAGAGTGTCCCATTTCGTGCGCGATGGTAAAGATATCGTGCGTCGTCTTTTGGTAATTGAGCAACATATACGGGTGTACGCCGCTTACTCCGCTGCTGTATGCGCCGCTGCGCTTGGTGGGGGTCTCGTGAACGTCTATCCAACGGTTGGCAAACGCTTCGCGCACCACGTTCAGATAATCTTCTCCGAGAGGAGCCAAACCTTTAAGAACCAATTCGCACGCTTCCTCGTATTCGCAGGAGATATCCGCGTTCTCGAATATAGGCACATACAAGTCGTACATATTGAGCGTATCAACGCCGAGCAACTTTTTGCGCAGGGCGATATATCTGTGCAACGGTCGGAAACTTGCGTGCATGCACTTGATAAGATTGTCGTACACCGACTTGTCCACGTTCTCGTAGAATAACGCCTCCTCCATTGCGCTGTCGAAGTTGCGCGCCTTGGCGGAGAAGCAATCCGCCTTGACGCTGCCCTCGTACAGTCCGGCAAGCGTGTTGATCTTCTCGATATATGCCTTGTAATATGTCTCGAAAGCGGTTTTTCTTACAGATTGGTCTTTGTGTTGCAGCAGCATACTGTATGTGCCGTGACCAAGCTGCACCTCTTTGCCATCAACGGTGATCTTGTCGAACTTGATATCGCCGCTGTCCAGACGGTTGAATACCTCGTGGAACTGTCCGCTGAAACTGCCCACGCCCGCAAGCAAACGCTCCTCTTTCTCGGAGAGTATATGCGCCTTGCCGCGCAATACGTTGCCGAGAGCCACGTCGTAGTCGGAGAACGCCGGGTCGGCGATGAACGCTTTCAGCGTGTTGTCGGGGATAGCGGAAAGCTCGGGGCTGACAAAGCTCGTCGCCTCGCTGTACTTGGTATACAGACCGTATATGCGCGAGTAACGGGCTTGCTTGACGGGATCCTGCAAGTCGCTGTCGTAGTCCATATGTGCGTAACCGAACAGACGGTCGAGTTTGAGTTCTATCGTGTCGGACATTTTGAGAAACTTCAACAGACAATCGCGATCGGCAAGCTTGCCCTGAAATTCCTTCAACTTGGGAAAAGCCTCGGCAAATTCGTTGAACTCCCTTTCCCAATCGTCGGGCGTGGGATATATGTCGCCGAGATTCCATTTGTACTTGTCGGGGATGTCGCTGCGCTTTGTATAACTCATAACCATAGTCTCCTTAATATGCAATGATAGCTATATTATATACTTATTTCGCCGATATGTCAAAGCAAAACAAAACGGCGGAAAAAATCCGCCGTCGGACGCGCTTGGCGCCTATATTACATTACCGTAAATCCTTCTGTGTTCTCGATTACTTTGAAAATTTCCGTTTCCTTGCCGGTGTGACTGTCCACATACACATAGTACTGACGGTCGCCCATGGACGCTTCGAACTCATAACAGGTGACAAATTTGCCGTTCTTCTCGATGAGCGCCTTGGCGACGTTGGTAACTTTGAGACCGTTGCCGATAACGGCTTGCGCGTCCTCCTGCGACGTTTCGCCGAAGGTTACATCCCAATCGCGATGATTGATGAGGTATGCCTTGGCTTCGAGTCCGACCACCTTGCCGTCGCTGCCCACAGCCACCTTGATAAGGTCGGGATACACCACAACGTCGTCGATAACCGTCGCGCAGTTGACATAGGTGACGAAGTCCTGAGTTTTGCTTACCCATACGCTCTTTACGTCGTATCCGAGCTTGGCGCAAAATTCCTCGGCGATACGTCGGCACTCGTCGCAGTCAACGCTTGCTTCGCCCGCAGGTTCGGAATATATCTCGTATTGGGCGACGTTGCCGCGACAGTCGGTAAGAACTCTGCCGTCGTTTACGCGATAGACGTACATCAGTCCCTTGTTGTCGATTTCTCCCGCAAACTCCGCTTCGCCGAATACCTCGCGCACCTTTTGCGCGGCGACGTCGTGAGACACCTTGCCCTTGCTGCCGAGAGTGGTATCTTCAACGCTCTCGGAGAAGGGTCCGTCGTAAATCAGTTTCTCGTAGGTAAAAGCATTCTGTTCCACCTCTTGCAGACTGTCGGACAGCGCGCCGACGTTGCCTATGCCGTTGCCGTTGGTTATGAACATACCGCTGTCGCTTTCGCTGTACCCTTCCAGAAAGTCGTACAGTCTCGTCGCCACTTCGTCAAGATTCATAAGCGACGCGCGTTCGTCCGCTGTCAGCGTTTCGCCGTCGGACAGCTTGCCCAACAGGTAGGTCGCGTAGTCCTGAGTCTGATTGACGAATCTCTGGCAACCCGCCAGATTGTCGCTGTCCGCAATGGGCAGATCCGCCAGATTGCTGTTGACGGCGTTTGCGTGGATCACGACGTCCGTCAGCATCTTGGTCTGATGCGACACATCCTGCGATACGGCGATCTTGCCGAGGTCGGCGTCGAGATTCTTCATACTGTCGCACGCCGAATACAACGCGCGTTTGTAATTGTTCTCCTGCGCGATCTTGTAGGTATTCTCGTCCGTCACCTGCGACATACGCATACGCGTTATCTTATCCGTCAATACGGTAGTCAACACTATCGCCGCAGCTATCGCAAGCAACGCCACCGTGCCGAAAAATATCATCCAGAAGTTCTTAATGGTTTTGTTTTGTCTGACCACGGTATCACCTCACGAACAAAAGATATGCTTGCCGATAGTTACAAGCTGCGGACGGGACCAGATCCATTTGCTGGTTGCCGTTGCGGGATTGAAGTAGTATATCGCACCGCCCGTCGGATCCCAACCGTTCATTGCGTCCTGCGCCGCGCGCGTGCATTCGTCGTTGGTGCCCAGGTTTATCTGTCCGTCGGATACGCAGGTAAATGCTCCCGTCTGATATATCACGCCCGAGATACTGTTGGGAAACTTGCTGCTCTTGACGCGGTTGAGTATTACCGCGGCAACAGCCACTTTGCCCGTGTAGCTCTCTCCGCGAGCCTCTCCGTATACGCAGCAGCTGAGCAGATACAGGTCGCTGTTGGACAGCTTGCCCGAGGTGGTCGTACCGCTGCTTGATGACGTTCCGCTAAGGGTCACGCCCATTGCCTTCGCCGTAGCGCTGCCCACTATTCCGTCGGCGGTAAGTCCGTTGCGACGTTGAAAGTATTGCACGGCGGACTTCGTCTTTGCGCCGAAAATGCCGTCTACGCTGCCGGTATAGTATCCCCAACGTTTAAGTTTGGTCTGAATAGTTCTGACCGTTTCGCCGCGGCTGCCCACCTTGACAACGGCTGCGTTGGCTTGGGAAGTAAGTACCGCCAACACTACCGTCAATGCGACAAGAGCCATTATCAGCGCAACGATCTTGATAGTTTTTGCTTGCGTCACACAAATATCCTCCTGAAATTTTTTTGTTAGTATGGATATTTGCCGAGAGGAATATTCTTACAGAGGGCAAAGTCGCTTAACAATGCCCTGCGATAGCACAAATGCTTTTAACAATATAAAAGGGCTGTCGCAAGTGGATAAAATCCGCTTGCGACAGCCCGCAGTCCGATTGTTTTTTCACCCCATATGCTCTATTTGCCCGATCACAGATCGCTGTGCGGCGGCTTGGTGAAGTGCGGTTCGTCATAGTCGTCCGGCTTGACCCAATCCTCCGCTTTCGGTTCTTCTACGATGACGGCGCCTAAACCGTCCTCTGCATTAACGGCATATATCCGATCCATATCCTTTTGCAGGTCGAATGCAATCTGCAATTCCGGAAAGCGTTCGGGCAGGTCGTCCGTGATCTCTTCGACCTCGGCGGGCAGCGTCCGTCGGAAAAGCGTTACGTTATCAAATATCTCTATCTCCGTTTTATCGGAATCGGCGCCGCTGCCGTGAAGAGACATAACCACGGAAAAGATCGTTTGCCGACGATATCGTCCGTCCAACTCCATGCGGCAGTTGGCAATACGCGAGAAAGGAATGATATCCTTGTACAGCAGATCGCATGCGAAGAGTTTGCCGTCGAAGTCGATACAGACGTTAAACGTAGACAGACCGTTGTTGAGACGGTAACGGCGCTGCACGTTGAAATGCGCGTCCGACAGCCTGCGCTCGAAAGCGTCCTCGGAAGCCGCTTTCAACCTGTAATACAGACATACGACTATCGTAGTAACGGTGACGTATAACGCCGCAGGCAAAACAAACGCCCACCAAGGCAAACCGCCGCCGTCGGAGCGAATCGTCAAATGCACGACGGCAAGAATGATCTCAAACAAGGCGACGATCGATATCTCCGTCAGAATAAAAAAACGTTTGAAGTTCTTCATCGTCTACTCCGCAGATTGCCCCGCGTCGGAGCGATTGATACGTAAAATTTCCGTTATATCCCTCTTCAATTCGTACATCGGCTGCAATTCGGGATATTCGGCAACGAGATCCTCGGTGACGTCGGGCGTATCCGCTACGTCCTTTGCCGCCAGCTTGATCTCGAACATCGCGATATACAGATAGGGGTGATCGGGCGTAGGATCCTCCCTATTGACGGTTATGACCAAATCGACGAAACATTCGTCCTCCGACAAAACGGTTTTTGCGCCGCGTTGGTAGCGTTCCACCCGATAACCTACAATGTCCTTGAAATCCACAAACGTCCTTGTGGACAGATATGTATTGGCTATGCGCTTGCCCTCGAAATCTATGCACAACGTTTGTCCGTCCGCCTCATAGCGTTTGTCCGCGTTGAAACCTTCTCGCGCAAGCAGTCTGTCGAACCGCTGACCGTGTATCCGTATCAACAGATATATCAGATACACTATCAATGCAAAAATGCACGTCGCAGCTATATACGCCCACCAAGGCAGCATCTGTCCCGTGATAGCATTGAACGTACTGTTGAACAGCACGAGCAATATCGCGTCGCAAACGGCGGCTGCGACAATGCCCAACAAAATCGTCATAGGTGAAAACTTCCGTTTGTTCATAAATTCCTCCCGTCGGCAAGGAAAAACTTTCGCCGCGGATATTATATCACAAACGTCCGCAAAAATAAAGAGCATAGGCAAATATACTTGCAAGTAAACAAAATCGCCCTCGAAGCCGATTTCGAAGGCGACGGATATAGTTGGGTATGACGGGGATATCTTTGCGAAAAACAGCGATACGGGGTCGAATATACGAAATTATTTGCCGTGAGCAGCACGCCATTCGTTGATGATCTCCATCAACTTGGACTTGTAGGTTATCTTATTTGTGCCGTTCGACTCGCCGTTTACGAAACACAGCGGAGGATATACCACGCACCACCAATTGTTTCCGCTGCCGCTGCCCAATTCTATTATCAACGCGTCGTAAACGCCTTGTTCCAGAGTCAGATCGCCGTACGTACGGTCGGGAAACTCTTCTTCGCACAAACGCGCGCGGGACTTGTACGGGAAACCGTTTGCGGCGAGAACGCCGTCGCACACCTCTTCCACGCCCTTCAAACGCGCCTTGACGACGCTCATCGCTTCGCTCTTGCTGTGCGCGTCGGCAAGATACGGTGTAAGGTAATCCACCACAGCCGACTTGACGGCATATTTGACGGTCTGATCGGCGGTTGAGTTGCTGTCCGCACGGATATGTATACGAAGAAAGTCGGCATTGGCATTGCCGTCGGGCAAAGCGACTATTATCGCCGTCAACGCGATAAGAACGATAACTCCGATGATGATTTTTTTCATAGCGCACCTCGCAATTTGTTTTACGCTATTGTTATTGACGGATCCGAGCTATCGCAAAACAAAAAGCCGCGCTGTTTTGCACGGCTTTGAAATATTATTGTCGAATTGTATCGTATGTCAAGGTATCTCCTCTATCCCGACGAAAACGGAGCGGCACAGTCGTGAGTCGAATCCCTCGGACAGGAGACGGCGCACGGCATTTTCCGCTTGGCTGCGCTGCTCGAACGCGATAAAATAGGCGCTGCCGCTGCCCGTCATTCTCGCTTCGTAACCCAATCTGCCGGTACTGTCGATATATGCCTCGGCATAACCGTTCATCGTACGCACCGCTTTCTGCAAATCGTTGTACGAACCGTCGCCGATTGCGCCGATCTCGTCGAACTTGGCATAAACCTTGGCGGTATTCATTCCGACGCCGAAAGTCGTCAACGCAAAATACAACGGTTTGTTCAAAGACATAAATGTAAGGTCGTCCCCCTTGCCGCGCATACGCGCGTAACCGCCGCGCAGCATAAAGTTGACGTCGCTGCCCAGACGGGAACAAAGCTCGTGTACAGACTGCGAAGCAACGTCCGCGCCGAAAAGTTTGCACATACAGTACACGACCGCCGCCGCGTCCGCCGACGAACCGCCCATACCCGCGCCCACGGGGATACCTTTACGCACGGCGATATCTACGCCCGACGTGCGAAACTCGTCCATAAATGCAACCGCAGCGCGATAAGCGGAATTGGACGCAGGGTCTATCGGCAAGTCGCATAACAGCGTTACGTCGTCGTCCTGCCGCGCCGTGACTTCCACTA
Organism: uncultured Clostridia bacterium; assembly: GCA_947625185.1. GTDB lineage: Bacteria > Bacillota > Clostridia > Christensenellales > CAG-314 > Fimimonas. The sequence goes on along the minus strand of CANQNJ010000027.1, from coordinate 14,805 downwards.
CGTCGGAGACGTCTACACTCGTGACGAGACTGTCTACCGAATGAAACGCCCCCTGCTTTTGCCCGACGCGCAGAGTCATATTGAGCTTGGCGTATACATTTACTTTCATATCTATATTGTAGCACAAGCGCGCCGAGAGTTCAACTCCCGACGCGCGTAAATTGCAAGCAAACGTTCCGTAACGGCGCTGCATATAGCGCGGCTGTCGTTCCGCACCTGCCAAGCGATAATATCAGATCTTATTGAAGATAACTATACGCGTATCCGATTCGAGCGGATTGGTTATCTCGGGGTTGGTGGCAAGCAGATCTTCTTCCGACATATGCAATCCCTTGCACAATTGCCATAGCGTTTCGCCCTTGTGAGCAAGACACACCTCGATGGCGGGCAGCGCGGTTTTGTCAAACGGCATATCTTCGGCGGAGACTATCACCGAGCAGGTGACGTCCCGCTCGCTATCGACGGTAAAGTACAATTCCGCCTCCGCCTGCAAACCGCCCGCGTCCCTCAGAGAGAAGTCCGTCACGGTAGCCGTGGCATAGCTTGCGCATTGAGGCATCAGGTAATCCACGGGTACGGTCTCCGCAAACGGTATCTCCAACGCTTGACTCGTCGTACCCGTCTCGGTGGAATACAGCGCCGTGGCGCGGATAACGCCAACGATCTCGGCTCTGCGTTCGAGAGAGGTACAGCCCGTTACCGTCGCAGAGACGTTGACTGCGGCAACGGGCGTCCTGCCGTCCTCCGAAGGCAACGTCGCGCTGACGCGTCTGCTGTCCACCGTGCTGCCGCAGGGCAACGTCGTTGTAATGCTCTTGCGCTCGAAGTTGTAGTCGCGATCCGTTCCGTATGCGTCCGTCACCGCGTCGCAGGAGCCTATCACGCACGCCTCCGCGCGCACATCGGCGGATATCTCCGCGGAAAATGCCGTATTGACTTCTTCCTCGGTTATATTGAGACGGACCTTGGTGTTTCTGGGAGTTATGCGTATACGCAACTGACTGTCGGGATCTATGCCCGCGGCGTCCAATTCTCTGTCGAAATCGAATGGCAGACAGTCGGTTACGATATTGCCTTCGCTTATGTATGTAAGTCTTACGCAGGCATTGCCCGTGATGTGCAGAACTCCCTCCGTCAAAGTATACTCACGCGCGACGACGTTGCTCTCGGCAAGCAGCACGGTATTGATATTGCGGCTTGCATTAAGTTCTTCGTCAATCGTGACGGGCAGATGATAGATATTTGCCGATTGCAGATACTCCAACGGCTCTACCTTGCAGAACGCGTCATCCGAACCGCTCAGATAGGGCGTGCTGTCGGCAATATACGCATAGGCGGTTATCTCCAACAAAATGGTGAGCGTAGCCGTGTTGGCGTTGGTTTCCACCTTGGTCTCGACAGTGGTTATGTCGAACGTCAGCTTGCTGTCGGTATCCAGAATATCGTTGCTTATGCTTGCCGTGAAATCGGCGCTGTAACTCTGTCCCGATACGGCGATACCGTCGGAATAGAGAAACTTGACGTTGGTCTTGCCGTAAAACGACGCCTCGCCGCGGCTTGCCTCATAGGAATTGACCGCATTATCCACGCCCACCGACAATACATCGGCGATATCGTTTTTGACGGATATGCGCACGCTCTCCGCCGTTTGAATTTTGCCGACGAAGCGGCGACTGAATCCCGTCAGGTTGGAAAATTGCATTTGACTGTACCCCCACACAAGAAAATTTTATTTGATTTCATTGTAATATACGGGGTCGGACGTCCTCTTAGACCACAAAAAAATGCGACGAACCCTACGTCATCGCATTTTTAAGTAAAATTATGTTCCTTTCGGTCGAAATCCGCTCGGTATCCGACGGCAATTTGCGCCGGAAATGCGCCGCGACAAAGAATACTCGTAATCCGACGCCTATTGCGGACGGATAACAAGCTCTCCGCAAATCAGATCTATATAACTGCAACTGATCCTGTCAAACAGATCGTCCGCAAGTTCGATAACGAATACGTTGGAATGAGCTTCGCTAAGTACGCCGTTGTAATGTTTTATTTTGTTTCTGCCGCGATTGAGCCGCACGCTGACGTTTCTGCCCAACAGACTGTTCACGATTGTCTTTGCTTCGTCCAGATCCAAAGTCTTCTTCACTATACACCTCGCACCTATTTCGCATTTAGTGTGAGCCAAAACAACGCAAAAAATACTTCGGCGGCATCTCTCATACAAAAAGACCCTATGCGTATGCGCACAGAGCCTCTATGTCAATCTTCTTCGTCCTCCTCGTCGGAGTCGTCGTCTTCGTCATCGTCCTCATCGTCGTCGTAGTCGTCCATATCGAAGTCGTCGGTGAGATCGTCGGGATAGTCGTCCAATTCCGTCTCTACGTTTTCTTCGTCCTCGAAGTCGTCGTCCTTGAAATCTTCGTCGTTTTCCAATTCCTCCAACGGAATGATATCGTCTTCTTCGGAATCCTTGGTATCTTCGTCGTCAAGATAACTGCGCCATTCGTCGTTGTCGTCATCCAACTCGGAATCCTCGTTGCGCTTGTAGTTGGCAAGGCAATTCTCGCACATTTCCTCGTCCATACCGATGTAAGACGTTTTGCAAACGGGGCAAAGTTTAAGCGGCTCATCGTCGTCGATGATGTCGTCCAACAATACTATCTTACTGTCCAAGCCCAATTCCGACTTGCACACATCGCACATTTCTTCGTCCTGCAAAATGTAGTTGAGATCGCAGCGCGGACATTTCTTGTACTTTCCCATCTGAGTCACCTTTTTGTAGAATTATTGTGTCCTTTTGCGTGAAATGTATTCCCGCAAATAAACACTTGTATATTAGTGCAAATACTTTACCATTATTCCACTGAAATGTAAACTGTTTTTCAAAAAAAAATATAAAAAAAATGACGGAAAATATCCCGTCAAATATCTGACTCTTAAAGAAATGTTGTAGTGTAGATGTAGATGAAATACAAAAGCCGACTTCTATATCAAAACGGAATTATCGCGCGCGGAGATGCGCATGTCGCGCATAGCAGCGAACAAAGCGAAAATTCCGCCTGCAATCTCGGGCGTGTACCGAGATTGCAGCCCTTGCGGGGGATGGCGGGGCTGCGACTCCCCGCCGAAAGTACAAACAATGCAAGCCGAGGCATCCTCGGCTACAAGGGTACCCGCACAAGTTGAAGAACGAAACTTGTGCGGGAGAGGAACAACCGAGCGACATTGGCGCCGCTTGTGCTTGCACAAGCGGTAACGTCAAGCGAGAGTTGTGACGAAGTCCGACCACGTCTGCGCTTGCGCCCCGTCAGGGGTCGGTTGCGCAGTCAACCGTACAGACGTGCGTTTGGTCGGCGGCTCTAATGCCAAATATTCCGTCAAATTTTATCAAACTATTTATGCTCTTCCAACAGCAGACTTTGCTGCTCCACCGCGATATTCAGTTTGGTCGTACAGCCGACGTTGTCTTGTTTTTTGAATCGATACACCGCGTCCGGCGCAGGCAGGTACACATAATCGTTGTTGAACGACAGCGTATAGAAAACTCCCGCTTTGTAAAAGACAGAATTTCCAGCAAAAGTCGCTGTAATGCCGTCGGCATCGTGTACGATCGTAGCGTCGCCCATATCGGCGTACTTCTTGCCGACAAGTTTCTCCGCGCGAAACCGTCCCTCGAAGCGGTAATCGGGCGCAGACACTTCCTCTCTGACGCATTTGGTTTGCCAATCGTACCAATCGGTAACTTTATCGAATTTGCCGCCGACAAGCTGTCCCAACTTGTTTTGCGTAACGGCGGCGCCGCATTTGCCGCACCGCAACTCGTTGCCGTGCGCCGTCATTGCAAATTCCTCGCCGCACTCGGGACATTTGTAAAGGATATTCTCCAATCCCTCCACGAGGCGATCGTCCTCTATCTCGATGTTGTTCTCCAACTGATAGGCGTAATCGTCATAGTCGAGATCTGCCACGATACGTTGGTATATCTGCTGCGGCGTTATGGTATCCAACTCTTCGGAGGAGACCGCCAACTTGACGTTCATATGTACGGGCACCTTGCGGGCGGAATCCGCCCAACGCGGTCTGTACAGATAATTGCCGTTGAAGCGGACGGTAACAAGCGGCACTTTGAGCAGCTTGACCAACTTGGCTATGGCGGGCTTGACGGGATTGGGACGTCCCACCACCGACAGCTTCGCCTCGGGATAAATCACCACGGGTCTGCCCTTGCCGAGAATGTACTTGATATCGCGGATAAGAGACGTATCCACCGTAAATTGCTTCTTGGGAAGCACGCCCATGCTCTTGATCGCCGACGGCCAATTTGCCATCTGCGTAACGGAAATGACAAAACTTGCGCATTTGGGGTACATCGACATTATCAATCCGCCCACATCGGCGAAACTCGCGTGATTTGCCACTACTATATAGGGCGGTTTGATATATCTGAACGCTTCTCCGCCGCTTAGTTTTGCCTTTTTGCCGAACTTTGTCTTGCCGTAAAAGTCTATTGCCGCGCGAATAAGAAATTTGCTTGCGGGTCTCGGATGTTTGTTTGCCATAATGTCCTGTCGATATAGTTGGCGCGGCTACATTAAGTACGCCGCGCGTCGTCTGCAAATAAAAATCTCTCACGGCTACCGCGAGAGACTTACAGATAAGTTAATTTGCGCCGTTTTCAGGGACGTGATCATTCAACCAGGTGATATCGTCGCTGTCGATACGGTTGTGTTCTTCCGCCCATTTCCTCACATATTCATCTGTTTTGAGATATTCTATCAATTCTTGAAGTTTTGCTTCGTCTGCCTTTGCCTGCTCTATGAGCGTTTCGAGCTTTTCGGTGCGTTGTTTGAGAGACGTCAATTGAGTCAGCGACACCAGCAACAGACACAACAGCAATACCAGCACGAGTATCGCCGCTATCAATGCTACCGCTGTTGACTTTTTGTAGAAAAACTTGTTCATCTTCTCGTTCCGCAAATCTTGTATTGAACCAAGTATACAACAAGGATGAAAGTTTGTCAAGCGTCCTTTTGCAAGTAAAGCAACTTGTGACGGCGCCGAGCGCAAGCGCGACGAAAATATACAAACGCACCTCGCCGTTGTTGCGTTGAAGGTTGACTTTCCATATCAGCCACATTGCAAATACGCCGAACAGCGCGTCGGAAACGGCGGTAGCAAGCCGGCTCCGCATCAATCCTATCACAAACAGATATACAACCGTCAACATCGCCCCGACGGACCAAAACAGCGCAAATACATACAGCTGTTCTATACCTACGCCCAATGTCAACGGAACAACCCCTTGATGGATATACCGCTCTGACGGTACCCGATGGAGGAAAGGGATCCCACCTCGATGACGACTACGCCCTGCTCTTTATCCAATTTGACGACGTTCAATCCGCCGCCCCTTACCGTAAGCACGTTTTTGTCCAATTTGAATACCGCCTGTTTGTCGTCTATCTCCGACACCTGTCGTACGCCGCGAACGGTAAGAGCGCTGCCGTCAAAGTTCAAGGAATGTTGCAATTCTTTATCAGCCATAAAAAATCCCCTTGCACTACACTATGCAAGGGGAAACGATTACATTACTCGCTATCTGTTTTTCGTCAGTTCGTAGCCGTCCGCCGTATCCTTGACGGAGAAACCTCTCGCCGCTATCTCGTTACGCAAGCGATCGCTTTCCGCCCAATTTTTTACCCTGCGGGCGGCAAGGCGCGTTTCCGCAAGGGAGCGCACCTCGTCGGGGACATCTACATTCTCCTGCTCGGGCGCGGATATCTTGTCGAGATTCAGCGCAAACACCTTGTCGAAAAGCAACGCCGTTTTGTACACGTCCTCCGACTTGGGCAGCTTGACCATAGACCACAATATGCCAAGGGCAAGCGGCACGTTGAGATCGTCGTTGATTGCCGCTTCGAACTTGTCGCGGAACTCTTTGATCGCTGCGGGATCGGAAGAGACTTTGCTGTTCTTGTGCACCCACAGCTGCGCGCACAGCTTGTCGTATGCCGTCTTGGCGGCGGCGAGTCCGTCCCAGGTAAAGTTGATCTTCTGACGGTAATGCACGTTGAGACAGAAATAACGAAATTCCACAGGTCGGTATCCGCGCTTGACGAGATCGTCGACGGTATAAGTGTTGCCGAGAGACTTGCTCATCTTGCCGCCGTCGATAAGCATAAATTCGCTGTGCATCCAATAATTGACGGCTTTGTGCCCCAACCAACACTCCGCTTGCGCAATCTCGTTCTCGTGGTGAATGGGTATGTGATCCACGCCGCCCGTATGGATATCGAACGTCTCGCCGAGGTACTTTTTGCTCATCGCAGTACACTCGATGTGCCACCCGGGAAAACCGCGTCCCCAGGGGCTGTCCCATTGCTGCAAGTGATTGGGCGCGGCTTTCTTCCACAGCGCAAAGTCCACGGGGTGCCGTTTGAAATCGTTTACCTCCACGCGGGCGCCGTGCCGTTGCTCTTCGAGGTTGATACCGGACAGCTTGCCGTACTCGGGAAACTTCTCGACAGAGAAATATATGCCGTCCTCCGTCTCATAGGCATAGCCCTTGTCCAGCAACGCCTGCACTATGGCTATCATATCGGGAATATTGTCCGTAGCCTTGGGACATACGGTGGGACGTTTGATATTCAGCGCGTCTATATCCTTCATAAATTGCTCGGTATAGAACGCGGCTATCTCCAACGGAGTCTTGCCCGTCTCGTGGGCGGATCTCTCCATCTTGTCCTCGCCGTCGTCGGCGTCGGAGACAAGGTGCCCCACATCGGTGATGTTCATTACCGACTTAACCTTGATACCGTCGTACTCCAATACGCGCCTGAGTTCGTCCATAAATACATACGCGCGCAAGTTGCCTATGTGCGCATACTTGTACACGGTGGGACCGCAGCTGTATATGCCCGCCTGTCCCTGCTTGACGGGGACAAATTCTTCCTTTTTGCGCGTGAGCGTGTTGTAAACTCGCAATTGCATAGCGTTACCTCGCGTTTGTTGCGGCGTCCCGCACTGCCAAATTCCGTCGAGAAGTTGGTACAAAACGCCGCAATCGGATTGTTCTAATCTATTCTATCACAAAACGTCTGATGTAACAAGCGGATATTGTCCAAAAATATGAACTGCCGGGCAAAAACAGAACCTTTGCAACGCGTAAAATCCGCCTTCCGCATACCACGCATAAAAAAGGGCGCCGTTTAGCACAACGACACCCTCTCAAAAGTTTATTTATGCTCTTTTGCCTATATTCTTCACCCTGCGATACGCAACGCAATTTCTTTTTCTTCCGACGTTAGCAGATCGGAAAACTTTTCAAGAATCTGCTGTGCCGCCGCAGGGGCAAGTCCGCTGTCGATCAATTTTTTTGCGGCTTTCAAACGCTCTGCTATTTCCGTAGGAGAATAATCTTCTTCCACAACAACGTCCTTGATACCCAACCGTACAATCTGCTGATAGTATTTCAGAAAGAACTTAAAGCCGCTTTCCGCCAATAATTGCTTGACGTCGTCTACCCTTCTCCGCGATCGGTCGGCAAATTTTTGTTCGGCTTCTTCTTCCCGTTTGCGATCTGCCATTATCTGATTGTATTCCCGATCGATCTCATGACAATTATTAGCAAGCAAACCCACGCTTGCCCAAGTCAAAACCCGCGGAACAATCAACAATATGATAGCGAGTGTAGACTAAATAAGGCAACTATTGTCATTTCTTTATTCCATTTTTCCCGCAAGTTCGATATATTCTTTCAACTTCTTTTGAAGCAAATTCTTGTCGATAAGTTTGAGTTTATACTCCGAAACCATCGTCGGCGAAAGCGAACGGCTGAGCGCAAATTCCACCACTTCGTCGTCCTTATTCGCGCAGAGAATAACGCCGACGCTCGGATTTTCATTCGGCTTTTTCACCTCTCTGTCAAGCGCTTCGAGATACAAATTCATTTTGCCGACGTATTCCGGCTTAAATTCGTCTATTTTCAACTCAAATGCCACAAGGCAGGACAGCCCGCGGTGATAAAAAAGAAGATCGATATAATAATCGTGCCCGCCAACCTGCAAGCGATATTCCTCGCCGACAAACGAAAAATCCTTGCCTATCTCCAAAATGAAATTCTTCAAATTTTGAATGATAGACTTCTGTAAGTCCTTTTCGCTGACGATTTCGGGGACATCGAGAAATTCCAACGTGTATGTATCGAGAAATACATTTGAAGTGTTTCGCTTTGCCTCTGCAATGGCAGGACTCGTCGGCTTTTGCGAAAGCATATAACGCTCATAGTATGCGCTGTCTATCTGACGAGCAAGCTCGCGTGCGCTATACCTTTCTTTCGCGCAAAGTGTCATATAGAAATACCGTTCTTCGGCAGACTTGCACGAGGACATTATTTTTATGTGATTTGACCAACTCAATTGTGTCAACAGTGTTGACACTTTTTCATCCTCGCCGTAAAACTCGTAAAATTGCCGCATGCGATAGAGTCCGCGGCGGGTGAAACCTTTCAGCTCGGGATAATTTTTCGCAAAAAAATCTGCAAGCCCATCCACATAATTGTCGCCATACGCCGCCTCTTTGGAATTTTCGAAAACAAACTTGCCAATCTGCAAATACATTCCGATGAGTTCCTCGTTCACCTTATAGAATGCACGCTCTCGTGCGGACTGTATGATTTTTACAATTTCGGAATAGTTATTGTCGGGCACCATATTCGCCTCACTCCTCAATTTCAACGATTTCCATAATGTCGGAAATATCACACTTCAACACCTTGCAAATTTTCAAAAGAATTTCGAGATTGACAGGCTCATTTTTGCCGAGTTTTGCAAGCGCAGTCGTCGTCATACCTGTGGCAAGACGCAGATCCTTCTTCTTCATATCTTTGTCAATCAGTAATTTCCATAATTTCTTATAACTGACCGCCATAGAACACCTCTCAACTACCATTGAGTATATTATAGCACAGTTTCGATATAAATGCAATCAAAAATCCATAATTTAGACTTAAATTCGATAAAACAAAAGAGCAGAGATGTTGCTCCCTGCTTTTAATACAACCTTGCTGTTTTTGAACTTTTTTTTATTGAATTTATCCCCAAGGTGCCTTACTTGAATGTCAATTGTCGCGAAAATCCTTATTATTTCAAGCGGATATTATCCAAAAATATGAACTGCCGGGCAAAAACAGAACCTTTGCAACGCGTAAAATCCGCCTTCCGCATACCACGCATAAAAAAGGGCGCCGTTTAGCACAACGACACCCTCTCAAAAGTTTATTTATGCTCTTTTGCCTATATTCTTCACCCTGCGATACGCAACGCAATTTCTTTTTCTTCCGACGTTAGCAGATCGGAAAACTTTTCAAGAATCTGCTGTGCCGCCGCAGGGGCAAGTCCGCTGTCGATCAATTTTTTTGCGGCTTTCAAACGCTCTGCTATTTCCGTAGGAGAATAATCTTCTTCCACAACAACGTCCTTGATACCCAACCGTACAATCTGCTGATAGTATTTCAGAAAGAACTTAAAGCCGCTTTCCGCCAATAATTGCTTGACGTCGTCTACCCTTCTCCGCGATCGGTCGGCAAATTTTTGTTCGGCTTCTTCTTCCCGTTTGCGATCTGCCATTATCTGATTGTATTCCCGTTCGATCTCATGACAATTATTAGCAAGCAAACCCACGCTTGCCCAAGTCAAAACCCGTGATGTAATTAACAAAACAACGGTGATTACAATCAGGGCAATACTCAATTCCTCTTGAATGCCAAATGCAATGCATATCTGTATTGCCTCTATATTAGCCCATACCATAAAAGCGCTTGCGATCGTTGCGATAATTTCAAACAGACTGTAATTAATGATGACATCTGTGGCTATGAACATACCCGAAGCGGCTTTGTTAGCCCAAGAGTTCCACATTAAGTTCGCGGCGATATTAATTGTTTTTTCATCGCCATCGGCGCGCTTGACCGGGTCGTAATCGTAATAATAATACCGTTTTGACTTTCCGTAGCAACGACTCGAACTAAACAATCCAAACCCATATGGAATTATGATAATTAATACGTACCACCAAGTTTCGATCATATAACCCACAAATAAAGCAAAAAAACATAATACAATCCACGCGGCAAAAATGATCGCGGACATTATAAGCGAAATAAAATTCAACGTTATCATTCTCGCGAATCTGTTGTTTACAGTAACCAAATTCAATGCACGACGTTCATTCCACATATTACTTCTCCTGTTATACCTTCGGCTATTTTCTATAAGAATAGTCGTCGGCTATTTTATAAAAACTTCTTTCACAACTGCGCGACATTGGTTGCGCGCAACGAAATGTTCCCGCAAAAACGTATTGCCCTTTATGATTCTTGAAAAATGTAATTCGGTCGCGCAACGGATATACAAGTTCCGGATGAGGTTCATCGGGTTGATATTCGTCAATTTGCACTACTCTGCCATAGCCATCCTCGTAGATGTAGTTACGCTCGTGCATTTTCCCGTCCGATCCCAAAACAAATTTTGCTCCGTAAAAATTGCTGTGACACACGAACCATACGTCCTTCGTTCCGCTTGCGTCCGCACGGTATCCGTAAAGCGGTTGTTGCGCCGCAAATCTGCGCGATTGCGACCTGTCCCATCCATAATTCATACAACACTTCAAATAAATGTCTTGCGCTTTTGTTCCGTACGACTTACCGCAAATCAACTCGAATTTTTCCATAACTTTCCTCCTACCACTACTCTATATACAGATATTCCCGCCTGCTGCAAAAACATTTGCACAGGCGTATATCTGCTTTGAGTCATACTATCATAGAATTTTCTATATGTCAAGCGAACATATAGAATTTTCTATATAATAAAATTATGAACGATTCGTTTGAAGAAATATTAAAGGAGTTTTTGATACGCCACGACTTGACGCAAACGGCTTTCGCTTTGGCACTGAACATACACCAAAGTCAGGTAAGCGAGTGGCTGAAAGGCAAAGCCAAGCCGGGATACGATATGCTCAAACGGATAGCGCAGGCATACGGGGTGTCTGCGGACTATTTTCTCGGCTTGACCGACTCGGAAAAGCCGTTGTAAATCTTATTTGACGATTACGCTTGCGGCGAATCTCGCACAGAGATGCGCCGCTTTTTTTGCGGCAAACGGTTATTGCGCCGAAAAAATGTATCTGCCGCATACGGACGGCGCCATTGCGAATGATTTTGCGTTAGTCGGCGCAAATTATTGCAAATATTCGGCGCGTGTGCTAAAATATGACATGAATTTACTTGCTTTATGCAAGAAATATCTCAATAGCAGAGGCACATAACTATGATTGACGTAAATTTGATCAGAAACGACGCGCAAGCCGTGCATGACAGATACCTCAAACGGGGCAAAGATATAGACTTTGCGCCCTTTCTCAAATTGGACGAACAACGCAAAGCTTTGATCGTGGAAACGGAAGCGATGAAAGCTCGTCGCAACAAGGTATCGGGAGAGATACCCAAGCTCAAAAAGCAGGGCTTGGACGTATCCGCCACCATTGCCGAAATGAAAGCTCTCGGCGACGAGATAGCGGAACAGGACAAACGTCTCGACGACGTCAACGCAGAGATACGCGACTTTCTGCTTCGTCTGCCCAATTTGCCGGACGAAGATCTTACTGCCGGCGGCAAAGAAAACAACGTTCCCATCAAAACCTTCGGGACAAAGCCGCAATTCGACTTCCCCTTCAAAAACCATGTGGACCTGTGCAAGGACTTGGGGCTGATCGACTACGAACGCGGAGCTAAGCTTGCGGGCAACGGCAGTTGGATATATACAGGTCTCGGCGCGCGTCTCGAATGGGCTTTGCTCAATTACTTCATCGACAGCCATATACAGAAAGGCTACACATTTATGTTGCCGCCCTATATGCTTACCTACGAGTGCGGACTTACCGCGGGACAATTTCCCAAGTTCGAGGACGACGTATACCAAATCGCCAACGGCGAAGGACGCAAGTTTATGCTGCCCACGGCGGAGACGGCTCTCGTCAACCTGTACCGCGACGAGATATTGCCGGAAAGCGAACTCCCGAAGAAATTCTTCGGCTACTCCGCCTGCTTCCGCAGAGAGGCGGGCAGTTACCGCTCGGAAGAGCGCGGAATGATACGCGGACACCAATTCAACAAAGTGGAACTCTTCCAATACACCACGCCCGAGCGCTCCGACGAAGCGTTTGAAGAAATGGTCGGTATGGCGTGCGGACTTGTGGAAGGTCTGGGGCTGCATTATCAGCTATCCAAGCTTGCGGCGGGCGATTGCTCGGACAGTATGGCGCGCACATACGATATAGAAATATATATCCCGTCGATGAACATCTACAAGGAAGTCAGTTCCGCTTCCAACGCCCGCGATTACCAGGCGCGCCGCGGCAATATGCGTTATCGCCGCGAATCGGACAAAAAACTCGAATATATGCACACGCTCAATGCCAGCGGATTGGCTACGAGCCGCGTATTTCCCGCATTGCTCGAACAAAATCAACAACCCGACGGTTCGGTCGTCATCCCCGAAGCGCTGCGTAAGTATATGGGCGGAATGGAAAAACTTGTTCCCATCAAACGTTGACTATGACCGAGAAAGAAAAAATGCTTGCGGGTATGATATACGATCCCGCGGACGAACAACTTGCAAAACGTCGCACATACGCGCACAAACTGTGCAATGCTTACAACGTGCTTGACGAGGACGACCCCGAGCGCGGAGATATCCTCGCGGAACTGTTGCCCCACCGCAACGGTGCATATCTGCAAGGTCCCATATTCTTCGACTACGGCGACAATACGCATTTCGGCAAGGGCTGCTATGCCAATTTTAATTTGACGGTGTTGGATTGCGCGTCGGTAACGATAGGCGACAATACATTTATCGGGTGCGGCGTAAGCATCGTCACCCCGATACACCCATTGCTCGCCGATGAACGCAAAATGTACAGCCGTACGGACGGCGTACTCACCGACAAGGAATATGCCAAACCGATAACGATAGGCAACGATTGCTGGATAGCAAGCAACGTAACGATATGCGGCGGAGTAACGATAGGCGCAGGAGCGGTCATAGGCGCAGGAGCCATTGTTACGCGCGATATACCGAGCGGCGTATTTGCCGCGGGCAACCCATGCCGCGTAATACGCAAACTGACGGAAGCGGACAGCATATACTCCAAGCCGCAGCTGTTTCCCGACAAGTGATTGCTTGCGCATATGCCCGTGAGAACATGTTTCCAAGCGCAGACGCGCCGCCGCTTCGATACAATCGCACAATGTAAATAATCCCTTATGCAAGCCAAACGCCGAGAGTTGATACGTATTTTGCATACTTGGGGTAAAAAAACGCATTAAGAGGCGCCCGTCCGACGCCGAAATAGACATTGAATAAAATATTGATTAAATAACAAATATTGAAGGGGTTGCCGCATTTATTCGGCAACCCCTTCTGATTTGATTTTGTGAGAAATCTCGGGGTGTAGAAGTGAGCGAAATACAGAAGCAGACTTCTGTATCAAAACGAAATCGTCGCATAACGGCGTTCGTATCCGCAAAACAAATGCCGCTGTTGTAAGCGGCATTTGTTTTTTTTCGTATCAATTTTTTTACGCTTGTTTGTGATTTACGGCGTTATTCGGCAGAGATACCCGCGGGGCGTGTGATCTCAGTCGTGCCGAAATCGGTAAACTCCACAGAAAGCGTTTCCTCGATGCTTTGGGACAAAGTTACGCCGTCCATACTGCCGGAAATGCTGTAACTGATGGAGGAAAGCATCTTGCTGAGTCTGCCCTCGGACACATAAAGATCGAGAGTCGCATCCACCTTGGCATTCTCCGATATCGTTCCTACGTCTCCGAGCGTGGAGTTAAGCGCGTCTTCAAGATATGCGTCCAGAAATTCATCCTGCAACTTGAACCCGAAATCCGTCTTTTCATAAAAGCTGAAATCAAATGCCGGCAGGTTCATAGATACAAACGAATCGATATCCGTCAGACCGTAGTCTTCAAAGTAACCTTCGGGCGCCTTGTTGTATATCCCGTTGGCGCTGACCCAGGCGTTCATCGTCTTGGAATTCTCGTCATACTCGAAGTAACCGGTTATTTTCTGTCCCATCATGTCAATATCCAAAAACATTTTGTTGCCGTCGATCTTGACCGTGTACGTCATCGACATATTAATATCGGATGTTCCGCCTATGTTGGCTTTTAACGACATCTTGTACACCTGCGTGCAGTTGGTATACTTGGCAGGGTCCAACACATCTGCGTAATAGCTCCTGGTAAGCACGTCGCCGTTCTGTGCAATGGGGACGTAATATTTGTATTCGTATGTCTGCGAGCCTTTGGGAGAAACCACCACTACATATACGGTGAACACATAGTATTCTTCCGACGCGGGGGCTACGTCTCTTGTTTTATTCTCGCGAGAATACTGCACCTCTACCTCTTTGGCGGAGATGATCTTATCGTCGCTGTCGAGGACGCCTTCCGTCACAAGACCGTCGATCTGTTTTGAGGATAAGTCGCCCTTTTCCTCGTAATCTTCCAACTTGGCTTGCACCGCTTCGCCGGATATTTCGTTAGCGAGGAACCCCTCGATCGCCTCTTCCTCCGACTTGTAACTTTCCGTCGACAGCGCGCCCATAAAAGTATCTGTCGGCTTTTGTTCTTTCTTGCAAGCTGCAAGCGTGAACACACATCCCAACGCAAGCAATAATGCAAGAACAACCTTTGCAAATTTCTTCATCTTTTTTCCTCCTTGATTGCATTTTA
>CANQNJ010000026.1 GCA_947625185.1 uncultured Clostridia bacterium | reverse complement strand
AAAGGCGCCCCTTCAAGCGGAAGTGGGCGTGGCGCGGAAAGTCAATCACCACAGTGTGGTGTTGACCGCAGCCACGGCGAGCAACAGTCTGACCGACAGTTGCTCGCTAACCTTATTCTGTCACTAACGGGGACCCGCACGATTTGAGCTTGCGAAAATTGTGTGGGAGAGGACGACCCGCCTGTCAGCGGTGCCGACCGCGTCATACGCGGTCGGTACTGACCAAGGCGTGGGAGGACGAGATTGAGGGGTTTGAAGTTTTTAGCGATGTGCGCTCGTTGCAGATTATTTTGAGTCGCGACGCACTCGCTCGTGGTGTCACAAGGTCGGGCTATGCTTTGAAATTGTTTTACTTTGTGTGCCATTAAAAGGCTCCACTTGATGAGCAAGGGGAGCTGTCGAACGAAGTGAGACTGAGGGGTTTGACCTCTTTGAAAACATCCCCCGGGCAGGGTTGCAAGCGCCGCGCAGGTCGCCGCTTGCAACGGAATCTACGCTTTGTTCGTTGCTATGCGCGAAACGCGAACTACGCGTGCGCAAATTCCGCTTTAACACAGAAGCAGACTTCTGTATTTCATTTGCTTCTGCATTTCATATTTTCCGCGGAGTCAAATAGTATTATAAAACGGCTTGAAAAGTTCTGCTTTCAAGTCGTTTTGTGTATCATTGTTCTTATTTTCGTTATGCGATCGGCGCGGCTGTCCCTTTTGTATGGCAATAGGGGAGCGTTTCCGTTGCGGTGACGGGATTAACCGCCGATGCCGCGCAGCAGCAGACTCACCAGGAAGCCCACGCCCGCGCCCATTGCGGCAAAGACCATTCTCCAAAAGAAATTATTGAGCAGTTCTCTGCGCCTTTGGATCAATTCGCGCTTGAAAGCCTTTCCTTTGGATTTGAGCGTGATGACGTTTACCGTCTGTCCCTTGCGGTCGGATTTGGTACACTCAAAGTACCCGTCGTATTCCAATTGATTGAGTATGCTGTCGAGTTTCGATTCGGACATCTTGTATTTTTCCGGAATGGATTGAAGAATAAATTCGTCCGATACGATACAGCCGTCGTTATTGCGTTTGCAAGCGTTGTAGATGCAATGCATAACGGATATTTCTTTTTTGTCGAGCATTTTGTGATTTCCTACAACAACCTGCCTATAAATACTGCCAGCAATGAACCCGCAAACGCCGCGAGAAACACCCCGACGAGCAGCAGCGTCACCTGCAATGCGGATATATTTGCGCGTTCGATTATGTTATTTTCCTTTTCGTTATAGTTGGAGGCTTTGACGGTGGCGGACAGGCATATTTCGTCTTTATCCTGGTATTTGACGTCTATAAATTCGTTTTCTTTGAGAAAGGTCAGTATGTTTTGCAGACCGCGTACGTCGGGACGCACTTTGGCGGGCAATTGCGCAAGCAATTGATTTTTGTTTATGACCTTGTAACTTTCGCCCACGGTATTTATCAGCAGTTTAAGTACCGCTTCCGTTTTTTTGTCTAACATCTATGCCTCCCACAAGTATTTGGCAATGTCTACCGTTTCGTCGTCGATAAATTCCACTCCCTCGTTCATCAGCAGATAGCGTTGCGCATCCGCTCCGCCGAATGCAAACGCGCCGCTCAGCTTGCCCTCGCGATTTACCACTCGGTGGCAGGGCGTGACGTACGGCTCGGGGTTAACGTGCAAAGCCCATCCCACTTGCCGTGCCGCGCGCGGATTGCCCACGATACGCGCAATCTGTCCGTAGGTGGCGACCTTGCCGCAGGGTATCCGTCTTACCGCCTCGTAAACTTTTGCGAAAAAGCCTTGTTCCATAACGATCTCTCCGTAAATAATACTATTTTTACCGTCCGTTGTCAACGAACACTTGAAAGATTGCCGAAAATATGCTAATATATTATGGAACGATTTATGTAAAGTATTTTTCTTATACTTTGCTTACCAACGGGGATCACACAATGCGCAATTTTATCACTATCGAGGGCTGCGAAGGCGTCGGAAAAACTTATCAGACAAATCTGCTCAAACAATATTGCAGACAACAAGGTTACGATATCGTTTTTACTCGCGAACCGGGCGGAAGCGATATAGCCGAACAGATCCGCAAGATCATTCTTGACGCCAACAACAGCGATATGGACGATCTTTGCGAAGCTTTTCTGTATGCGGCAAGCCGTATTCAGCACCTCAAAGATATAGTCAAGCCCGCTCTCGAACAGGGCAAGGTGGTATTTTGCGACAGGTATGTGGACAGCTCTTATGTATATCAGGGTATCGGCCGCGGCTTGGGTCTGGATAAGATCGTCAGGCTCAACGAGATCGCCGTCGGCGACTATATGCCGGAATTTACGATTTTTCTGGATCTGTCCCCCGAAAACGCGTTTATGCGCAAGGGCGGCGCGGATCAGAACGACCGAATGGAAGCGGTCGGCTTTGCCTTTCACCGCAAGGTGTACGAGGGATACAAGCGTCTGATAGCGGAGGATCCGACGCGCTTCGAAGTTATCGACGCTTCCGGCAGCAAAGAAGAGACTCAATCCCGATTGAGAGCCGCGCTTGTACGCAGGGGAATACTCAGATGACGACTCGCGACAAAAACGTCGGTCAATATCTTGCGGAAGCCTTCGAGAACGGACACGCCGCCCACGCGTATATAGTCGCGGGAGAAAAGCAGTATATCGGCAGTCTGCTGAAAGAATGCGCGATGGTGACGATGTGTCACAATCACATCGGAGACGACTGCGACGCCTGCAAGAAGGTCAGACTCGGCGAACATCTCGACGTTATAAGTCTGCCTTCCGACAGCGGCAAAAACAGGCTTACCACCGCGGATATGGCGTATCTCGTGGAAGAGAGTTACCGCCGTCCCGTGGATTACGACAGCGCGCAGCGCGTTTTCCTTCTGGACGCGACGGATTCCGTCAGCGGCGTCGGCTGCGAACTTTGGCAAAACAAACTGCTCAAAACGCTCGAAGAACCCGTGGAAGGGGTTTATATATTTATCGGAGTGACAGACGCTGAGACGCTGTTGCCCACAGTGCGCAGCCGTTGCCAGCTGCTTAAACAAACCAAGCTTTCCGTACAAGAGGTCAAGCAGGCGTTGCAGAACAGGAGCTTCGATATAACCGCTTGCGAAATGGCTGCGGCTATGTCCGGCGGAAGCGTGCAGATGGGGGAGAGATTGCTGGGCAATCGATCGGTATTCGAAGCTTACCGTCTGGCGATATCCATAGCAACGGAGATGTCCTCTACCAAGGTGGCGTTGAAGTACGCCTCGGAGATGCTGGCAAAGCGCGATTACCTGTCCGATTGTCTGGGCTTTCTGACGGTGCTGCTGAGAGAATCGATTGTGTACCGTTTGGCTCCGCAGCTGTGCTTGCTGCCCCGTCTGCAAAATACTATTGACATAATTTGCTCAAACTACACCTTGGCGGCCGCCGAGGATTGCATAGAAAAGATCAACCTGTCCAAGAAGCGTCTGGATGACGGCGCCAATGTTACGGTGGTGGTGGATCAATTGCTCAACACAATATTGGAGACAAGATACTTATGTCGGAAATCGTAGGAATAAAATTTAAGGAAACGGGAAAGTTGTACTATTTTGCGCCCAACGGCATCGCGTTCGACAAGGACGAGGGCGCAATAGTAGAGACGGCGCACGGAGTGGAATACGGCACCGTCGTCCTGCCCAATCAGGAGATAAACGACGAGGAACTCAAACAGCTCAAACCCGTCGTGCGCAAGGCGACGGCGGCGGACAAACAGCGCCACGAAGATAATATCGCCAGACGCAAGCCCTCGTTGCGGCTTGCGCAGGACCTTGCCAACGCGCGCAAGTTGGATATGAAGTTCGTAAGCGTGGATTTCGCCTTCGACAACAGCAAAGTCATATTTTATTTTACCTCCGAGCATCGCATAGACTTCCGCGATCTGGTCAAGGATCTGGCGTCCAACTTCCACACGAGGATAGAATTGCGGCAGATCGGCATTCGCGACGAATGTAAGATGAAGGGCGGATTGGGTCCTTGCGGCAGAGTGTGCTGCTGCAACGAATATCTTGACGATTACGAACGCGTTTCCATCAAGATGGCAAAGCATCAGGGCTTGGCGCTCAACCCCGGCAAAATATCCGGACTGTGCGGCAGACTGATGTGCTGTCTCAAATTCGAAGATCAGTATTACGCGGATACATTGAAATTTATGCCAAAGCTCAATAGCGAGATAGACACGCCCAAGGGGCGCGGCAAGGTGGACAGCCTGGATATGTTGAGACAGACGGTGGTGGTCAAGTTTCCTCTTTCGGAAGAGGGCTACGAACTGAGAGAATTTACCCTGCCCGAATTGGGCATTACGCCCGTCTATCCCGACGCATGCGAGGGGTGCCGCGCCGCCGAAACGGACAATGACGACGAGGACGATACGGACGTCCTTCCCGAGGAGGAATAAATGAAGCTTTTTGTGGCGACGGATATTCACGGTTCCGCATATTGGGCGGAGCGGATAGTAGATAAATTTCGCGCCGTCGGCGCAGACGCTATGATATTGCTCGGCGACATATACAACCACGGACCGCGCAATCCTTTTCCGCGCGATTACGATCCTATGAGGACGGCGGAATTGTTGAACGGCGTCGCAGACAGGATCATCGCCGTCAACGGCAACTGCGACAGCGAGGTGGATCGGATGATAAGCGAATTTCCCTTTGTCGGGGATTGCATACTTCCGTGGCAAAGCCGTCGTCTGTACTTTACGCACGGGCATATTTTCAGTAAGCACAACCTGCCCAAACTTGCCGAGGGAGACGTTTTGATATACGGACACTTTCACGTCAACGACTATGCGGTCGTTTCGGGGATACACTGTATCAACGTAAGCAGCGCCGCCCTTCCCAAGGACGTCGGCGCGTATTGCATTGTGGACGACGATGGTGCGTCGGTGTACGATTTCGACGACGGCAGGCTGATAGAAGCGAAATTCTGAATTCCTTTGCGGCGTCGCGGTATCGCTTACGCCGTTTCGGAGACAAACCGTACAAAAATGTCCGTTTTTTGCTTATTTTCTGCCATTTTATGCGTATATTTTAGGTTGACAACGGATAAGATATAATATAAAATAAGTAAAAAAGGCGTAGTTGTTCTGCTTCTTTTTAATTTATAAGTTGCTGTTTTTACGCAATCTCCATTTGTAAACAGATTGAAAAAAAGTTTTTACGCTGTCCCTTTGACAGAATACTTGATTTTGATCTTTCTCGACCGTGTATGCGGTATTTTATATGTTTGATTCAGGAGGTTATATGTCCGCAAGTTACAACTCTTTGGAAGAATTGGTGGAGAGTCTCAACAATATGACGGTGGCTTCTCTTCGGCGCGTCGCAAACGATTTTAACGTCATTCCCGGCAATCGCAAAAGGGCGGAATTGATCGAGCGTATCATCGCCCACTACAAGGGAGAATTGCCTCCCGAGGAACGCAAGAAATCCGGCAGACCCCGCAAGGAGAACAGCGTCGTAAAACAACGTGAACCCGTTATCGACGCAAAGGACGTCGTTACTACGGGGGACGACGTGGATCCTTCGCTGCCGCGTACGGGCATACTCGAAGTGATGTCCGAAGGTTACGGATTTGTGCGCACGCACAACTATTCCAATACGCCGGGCAAGGACTACTATGTAACGGCGAATATGATTTCGCGAATGAAGCTGGTATCGGGAGACAAGCTCAAAGTAGCTTTGAGGCAGTATCCCGACAGACAGGCGCCCACGGCGGTGTACATCGAGGAGATCAACGACGAACCTTGCGCCAATATCAGGCGCGTGCCCTTTGACGCATTGGAGCCGTGTTTTCCCAACGAGCGTATCAATCTGCGTACCGACCGCAACGACTATTCGCTGCGCGTGCTTGACCTTGTGGCTCCGATAGGCAAGGGACAGCGCGGACTTATCGTCGCCCCGCCCAAGACGGGCAAGACCATTCTGTTGAAGAAGCTTGCGATGGCGATCCGCAAGAATCATCCCGAGATACACCTGACGGTGCTGCTCATCGACGAACGCCCCGAGGAAGTAACCGACTTCAAGGAAAGCGTAGACTGCGAGGTGGTGTATTCCACCTTCGATCAGCAGCCCTCCAACCATTGCAGAGTGGCGGAACTTGTGTTCGGCAACGCCCGCCGTCGCGTGGAACAGGGACAGGACGTGATGATATTGTTGGACAGCATTACGAGGCTCGGGCGCGCGTACAATCAGATCGCGGAGCAGACGGGCAGAACGCTTACCGGCGGATTGGATATCGCGGCGCTTCAAGAACCCAAGAAGATGTTCGGCGCGGGCAGAAACGTTCGCGGGGGCGGCAGTCTTACCATACTTGCCACGGCGCTCATCGATACGGGCAGCAAGATGGACGATATCATTTACGAAGAATTCAAGGGAACGGGCAATATGGAGATACAGCTTGATCGCAGAATGAGCGAGAAGCGTATTTTTCCCGCGGTGGATCTCAACCGCAGCGGCACTCGCAGAGAGGAACTGTTGCTGAATCAGAGTCAGCTGGAAGGTATGTATCTCGTGCGCCGTATGCTTTCGCGCGAGGACGCGGTGCAGGCGACGGAAGAATTGCTCGAAGTGGTAATGACCACGGACAACAACGACGAAACGGTGGACACGCTTAAACGGCTTATTCGCTCTGCCGAAGCACGTCGCGCAATGAAAAAATAGCCGTCCCGTTGACGGCGGCTTTTGCGTCGGCGGATACGTTGACGCAAACTATGGCAAATGAAAAATGTAGTTTTGGGTATGAGCGGCGGCGTTGACAGCGCCGTTTCCGCATATTTACTGCAAAGGCAGGGTTACAACGTAATAGCGCTGTTTATGCACAATTGGGAAGAATCGGAGGACGGCTGCTGTACCGCAGAACAGGACTTCGACGACGTCAAGCGCGTTTCGGACAGATTGGGCATAGCGTATTATTCCGTCAACTTCGCCAAGCAGTACCGAGAGCGCGTTTTCGATTATTTTCTCGAAGAATACCGCAAGGGGCGCACTCCCAACCCCGACGTTCTGTGCAACCGCGAGATAAAGTTCGGTCCTTTCCTCGACTATGCCAAGGCGTTGGGCGCGGATTATATCGCGACGGGACACTATTGCGGGGTGGAACACGTTGACGGCGTGCATTACCTGCTTAAAGCCAAGGACGCCTCCAAGGATCAGACGTATTTTCTCAATCAACTGTCTCAATCTCAACTTAAAGACGTGTTGTTTCCTCTTGCCGACGTCACCAAGGCGGAGGTGCGGCAGATCGCCGATGAACTCGGACTTGTCAACGCACGCAAGAAGGACAGCACGGGCATTTGTTTTATAGGCGAACGAAATTTTCGCAACTTTCTGCGCAATTATATTCCTTGTCAGTCGGGAGATATCGTCGATATCCGCGGCAATCGGGTCGGCGAACATATAGGCTTGATGTTCTACACTCTCGGACAGCGAAGAGGTCTGGGACTCGGCGGCGACGGCGAATGCGACGGGCGTTGGTTCGTCGTGGACAAGGATATGGCAAATAACCGTCTCATAGTGTCGCACGGCGACGAGAGCGTATTGATGAGCAGGGGGCTGCTTGCAAGCGGAGTTAATTTTATTCCGTCGGCTCCGTCGGACAAATTCCGTTGCACCGCCAAGTTCCGCTATCGTCAGAGCGAGCAGGAAGTGGAGGTCACGGTATTGGACGGCGGCAAAATAAAGGTGGACTTTGCTCAACCGCAGCGCGCCGTCACCCCGGGTCAATTTGTCGTGCTGTATGACGACAGGCGTTGTCTCGGCGGCGCCACGATAGACGAGGTGTACAAGTAATTGCATCTTATTTGCCGATATGGGGTGCATACAGACAAGGATTGAACAGATGAGCAACAAGAAGAAAAAACGCAATAAGAGCGGCAAAGTCGTCATAGTAAAAAAATCCGCGCCAAACGCGGCGGTAAATACCGCCAAGCCCGTTCCGCAGTCGGACGACTTGCAAACGGTTTCCGATAGGGAACCCGTCGTCGTTGCCGACCAAGAGGAGATTGCCGACCAAGCGGACGCCGTCGTTGCCGATCCCGAAACCGATGAAGAGATAACTGCGTACGTCAAACCCAAACGTATCTGGGAAGTCGATTTCGTGCGTGGATTGATGATCTTATTCGTCGTGTGGGATCACTTTATGTGGGATATAGCCGACATAGGGTCGTCGGTATACAATACCAAGTTGTTTTCGTGGCTGTACGAACTGACGGTCAAGTACTACGGCGGTTCGCTGCGCGCCGTTACGCACGACGTATTCGTAACGATGTTTGTGTTTACAAGCGGAGTGAGTTGCAGTTTCAGTCGCAGCAACGGCAAACGCGCTTTGAAAATGTGCATCTTCGCGCTGTTGTTCAGCATTATCACATACGCGGCGTCGGCGGCAGTGCGGTTCGATATCACCATATATTTCAACGTAATCCACGTCATCGCGCTGTCCGTGGCTATCTATGCGGGCATAGAATGGATTTGGAGCAAACTGCGCACAAATTGGCAGAAGAATATCTTCGGCGTGTTGTATTTCGCCGTTACGATGACCGCGTTGGTGGTGGGGCATTGCGCCAAGTATATGAATGTCAATTGGATGGACCTTATGTTCGGCGAAAGCTCTTGGCGCACCGCGATACTTGCCAAAATGGAACACGGCGGCGATTATCTCAGCTTTTTGCCCGATTTCGGTTGGTTCCTTACGGGCGCGTTTCTCGGCAAGATCGTCTATCGCAAGAGGGAGAGCGTCTTTCCTTCCGTCGATCCGCGCTACGTTTCACCCGTCACCTTTTGCGGCAGGTATTCCATTTGGATATATTTCGGCAGTCAGATAGTGATGTTCGGATTTATATACTTGCTGCACGAACTCTGGCCCATT
The DNA here is from genome assembly GCA_947625185.1 of uncultured Clostridia bacterium. Taxonomy (GTDB): domain Bacteria; phylum Bacillota; class Clostridia; order Christensenellales; family CAG-314; genus Fimimonas. The sequence goes on along the minus strand of CANQNJ010000026.1, from coordinate 14,576 downwards.
CTTTGATACCTTAGTCGCTCGGGTATTCGGTGCAAAAAGGAAGTCACTCGTATATCCCCTGCAAAAAGGCTTCACGTCGCATACTTCGTATGCTCGTTGCAGATTATTTTGCACCGAATACCCTCGCTCTCGGTAGAACCCTCCTTCCGTTATAAGGTATACGGGCGCACGGGTACATTTATATACTTGTGCGCCCTCTCGTGGCAGCTACCAACACCACACAGTGGTGATTGGTTTAACGCGCCACGCCCCTCGCCCGCCCCTGTCCGCAGGGACAAGGTTTATTTCTGTATATACAACCGTCCCCGACAGTCGAAAGCGTCAGCGAGACTTTCGGGGAAGGGGGACCGCGCTATGCGCGGTGGAAGAGGGATATAAGATGTAAACTCCATAAAAAGGCGCCCCTTCAAGCGGAAGTGGGCGTGGCGCGGAAAGTCAATCACCACAGTGTGGTGTTGACCGCAGCCACGGCGAGCAACAGTCTGACCGACAGTTGCTCGCTTTCCTTATTCTGTCGAACAAAGTGAGACTGAGGGGTTTGAAGTTTTTAACGATGTGCGCTCGTTGCAGATTATTTTGCAGGGGACATACTCGCTCGTGGTGTCACAAGGACGGGAATAATTTAATATTATTATATTTGCGTCGCACAATATAGTGGTGATACAACCACTTTGTGCGGCGTTCTTCGTTGCAGATTATTTTGAGTCGCGACGCAGTCGCTCTGGGTAGAACTCTCTGTTCCTTTATAAGGAACTCGGGCGCACAAGGCATTATGGACTTGTGCGCCCTCACGTGGCAGCTACCAACACCACACTGTGGTGATTGGTTTAACGCGCCACGCCCCTCGCCCGCCCCTGTCCGCAGGGACAAGGTCTACAACAGAGATAAAAGGCTCTCATTGACGAGAAAGTTGGTCAATCTCATATAATAATAAAAAAGCCTCCCTTTCTGCCCCTTTGAGGGGCATAAGGGGAGGGGGACCACCGATAGGTGGTGGAAGGGTTTGATAGGGTGAGTTTTACTAAACCCCCAACCTCAACTTTGCGCCGTGCGCAAAACTTCACTGTGCGTAAGCACAACTTCACTCGCGCTTTGCGCGAACTTCACTTGCCGCTCTGTGGCAAACTTCACCATCTTCCCGTCAGTCCCTTCCACCGCAAGCGGTCCCCCTTCCCTTAGTCGTAATGTATTTTCTTGCACGATACAACCTATGCGCGCCGAAGGGACGGCTTTATATACGCAGTTTCCGACCTTATCCCTACGGACGGGGATAGGCGACAAATCTATCTCTTCATACTGTGCCGAAGGCAAAAAAAATACGACGGACATCTCCGTCGTTTATGTACATAGAATATATTGTTCTATGTACTTTTTTATTCATTATAGTAGATAATTCGGTTTGTGTCAAGGGGATAAAGCCCCTTTTTTTACTAAAATTCGCGTTTTTTTGTTCTCGGCAAATCTCCCGATATATTATTATGTGCATTTTGTTCCGATTTTATGTCCATAGAACAATATAATTTATGTATTTTTTTATCGATGAGCCAATCGAGCAAACCAACGGGTATAATGCCGAGACGTCCCGACGGCTTTATATACAAAAAATCATGATTTTCAAAAAGGAGACAAAAAAATGCTACAACAAAGAAGAAAGAAAGGTTTTACGCTCGCCGAACTGTTGATAGTCGTCGCGATCATTGCAGTTCTCACAGCCATTGCAGTACCTCTTTTCGTTACAGGACTTCAAAAGGCGCAAGACGCTACTTTTGCTGCTAATCAACGTGCTGTTCGCGGAGCGGCTGTTGTCGGAATTCTAAGTGCGACAAAAGGTTCTGCTTGGGATCCCGACACATTATTTACTGACAGCAATAATGATGTTTATGCTACCGCAACAATAGATGATGGCGGTAACATAAGTGGCCTAACGATTACAAAAGACACTACCGAAGTAACCGCAAATTATAAGGCATGGAAAGATGCTGATGGCGAAATTACCGTCAAAGTTTCCAAAACCGACTTGAAACCTTAACCCCGGGCGAATAATCGCCTCAACAAATCAAAAAGCAATTCGGCATCTGCAAGGGTATGCCGATAGGCTTATCGTATCTGACAGGGATGTAAGGATACGGGGAACAGCGAGACAAATTTTGTTTCGCTGTTTTTTTATTTAGTTACCGACTACCCGCCCTTGTCCGCAGGGACAAAGTCTGCAACAGTGACAAAAGGCTCTCCTTGATGAGCAAGGAGAGCTGGCACCCGTAAGGGTGCCTGAGGGGTTTGACATTCAAAAACAACCCCCAACCTCAACTTTGCGCTCTGCGCAAAACTTCACCATCTTTCCGTCAATCCCTTCCACCGCAAGCGGTCCCTATGCTGCGGACGTGCCTTAGAAATAGCACGTCCTTGCACTCAGGGCGGGCAACTCCACACTGTGGAGATTGCCTTAGTCGCCCTTCGTCCTTAGTCGTAATGTATTTTCTTGCACGATACAATCTATGCACGACGAAGGGACGGCTTTATATGCGCAGTTTCCGACCTTATCCCTGCGGACAGGGGGTGGGCGGTCGGGGACCTTGTAACAAAAAGGGGTCCCCTTCAAGTCGACAAAGGAGACTTGATGGGAAGAGGAGCAGCCGCCAGACAGAAATACCGCCCGCGCTGATTGCGCGGGCGATGATGTCAAGGGCGAGTTGCGACGGCTGAGCGAGGGTATTCCAACGCAAAATAATCTGCAACGAGGGCATAGCCCGAAGTGAAGCCTTTTTGCGTGGAATACCCGATGCAACTTACTTCACATTATTATCCCTCTATCGTCGTCCGCGAAAAAATTTGTATTGCAAGGCGGTCGCCGATGTGTTACAATAAAATTTATGACGGAAAAGGACAGACAGACGATAAACGAATTGATAGTCGGTATCTCCCGCGGCGATGAATTCGCCCTGGACGCTTTGTCGTGCCTTGTTTCCGCCAGAATGTTGTCCGTGGCGCAGTCTGTTACGCGCGACCGCGCCGTCGCCGAAGAAGTCGTGCAGGACAGCTTTGTGCGTATATACCGCAATGCGTCGCGGTTCCGACGGGGCACCAACGGTTACGCCTGGATTTGCAAAATAACACAGAACGTCGCTTTGAACCGACTTCGCAGCGAGAAGCGCAATATGACGGTAAATATAGACGACTTTTTCTATCTGGCAAGCGACGATAACGTCGAAGAACAATCGGTTGCGGAATTGACTGTACGTCAGGCGTTGAGCGCGTTGCAGCCTTTTGAACAGCGCGTGATATATCAGAAGTATTTTATGGATCTGTCGGTAAGGGATATAGCCGACAGTCTCGGCAAATCCCGCTCGGCGGTATCCCGCGCCATTCTGAGCGGGGAAGAAAAGATCAAAAATTTTTTGAAAAGCGGGACAAAACCCGTTTAGACGGTGTTGTAACGATGATGAAGAAAAACAGCGACATCAACAAGTTATTCGAAGATTACGGCGACGCGCTCCAACCGCAGGAGCGGCTCAATTCCGACGCGCGCGTTGCAATGGCGGCTTCCAATGCGGCGAAGCGGTCCTCTTCGCATGCCGGTAGACGCTTGCTGCATCTTGCATGGATAGTACCTGCGGTTTGCGTTGCGCTTGTGACTGTCATGCTGTTGAATCTGCCCATATTCCGTTCGCCCAGCCTCGATGATAATTCGCAAAAGCCCTCTTACGGCGAAAATCTGTCCGGCAACGATGGCGCGGTGCAATATTACGCTTTTGCCGACGTGACGGGCAGAAGCATATCTTTCGAAGATTGCGACGACATTCTCAATATCGGTGCGCTTGACGGAGACAAGTACGAAGTGGTGAGCGCGGCGTATTACGCGTTTTACACCGAAGAGGGAGATCTGCGTTATATCAAGGCGTTATTGGGCATCAGAAGCGCGGACGGGGTCTTTACCGAGTTGGCATTGATTGCGGAAAAAGACGGCTATGTGCGGGAAGATCTCATACAAACCTTTGAGCGGAACATCGCAGACGGCGGGTATGTATACGGATCTGATTACGACGACAGCGGCGAATTCGTCACGCAGGCATACTTTCAAGCGCGCGGTTTCCATTTTTACGCGGTTGGTCGCAACGGACGGCGCACAACCGTCGTAAACGATATTATTTCGGAAATTTTGTAAAAAAGCGGGACAAAACGCTCTTTTTGCGTGTTGTATAGGCAAAAGGATATTTCGGAGGCGGCTATGAAGAAAATATTTGTAATTATGCTCGCATTTGTAACGGCATTGTCCGCAACGCTTTTTGTCGCGTGCAGCGGCAACTTCAATGATTCGGGATACGACCTGAACTTTGCTACGGGCTTATTTCGGGACGACGGGGAAAATTACCGCTTCGACGAAGTGGAAGAACAACCTTTCGTGTTTACCGACGAACAGACGCAATCCTATTTTTCACTCGATCGCAACACGGCAAGTTATTCTCTTATGCGCAGGCAGATAGAGCAGGGACTTGTCCCCAACAAGGGATCCGTTCGTTTGGAGGAATACGTCAATTATTTCAATTACGATTATGCGCGCCCTGCCGACGGCAAGGCATTGGCTATCGGCGGCAATCTCTTCGACTGTCCCTGGAACGACAAGCACAAATTGTTGTCCTTTGCAATTGCGGCAAAGGACCTGCAACTCGAAGATACGGCAAATAACCTTGTATTTCTTATCGATACGAGCGGCTCGATGTACGGATCGGACAGGCTCGGACTCATTCAGCAGGCGTTCGTTATGCTGCTTGACAGTCTCGGCGCCAACGATACGGTATCCATCGTAACTTATGCGGGTGACAGCCGCGTCGCTTTGGACGGGGCAAACGGTTCCGAAAAGCTCCTCATAGCCAACGTAATAGAGGACCTGACCGCCGCCGGCTCCACCAACGGCGAGGGCGGCATCGAGACGGCTTACGCCATTGCGGAAAGATATTTCACAGAGGGCGGCAACAACCGCGTCATACTTGCCACCGACGGCGACTTCAATGTGGGTACGAGTACGCAGAGCGGCTTGCGGAAACTTATCGGAGACAAGGCGCGCAGCGGCATATATCTGTCCGTTCTGGGAGTGGGCATGCTCAATACCGACGACAGAACAATGAGTACTCTCGCCGTCAACGGCAACGGCAATTACGCATATCTCGACAGCGTACTCGAAGCAAAGAAAGTACTCGTCAACGAACTCGGCGGCACGCTCGGCACTGTTGCCAAGGACGCAAAGATAGGCGTTGAGTTCAACAAGAACGTTGTAGAAAAGTTCCGCTTGCTCGGCTATGAGTCGAAATTGCTCACTCAGGAACAATTCGACGACGAATCTGCCGACGCGGGCGAGATAGGCGCGGGACATACCGTTACGGCGGTGTACGAGATAGAACTTAAAGAGGGCGCCGACGGCGATATAGCCACGGCGGAGCTGAGGTATAAATTGCCAGATAACGACAGCGATCCCGACAACGACGTAAGCGATTCCGTGTCGTTGACGGTATCTGCGGCGGACTATACCGCCGAGCCGAACGACGACTGTGTGTTTATCGGCTGCGTGTTGGAGTTCGGTTTGTTGCTGCGCGAGTCGGAATACAAGGCGGACGCCGCCTTCATCTCGGTACTTGCCCGTTTGCAAACCATTGCCGACTACACAGAGGCGGATGAATTTAAGTCGCAATTCGTCGACGTGGTACAAAAGGCGCTGACGATTTACGGCGAGGCGTGACTATGACAAGACGTTTTGCATTGGTTATCCTTGTAGCTCTTTGCTGCTGCATGTTGTTTGTGTTTGCAGCACCAGTCGCGTTTGCGGATATGGGACCAAAACCCGCCGTTACGATAGAATTTCGCAATATGGGTGAGGAAAAAATGTGCGTTACGCTGCTTTCAAAGTACAAAAGCAGCGGACCCGCACAGATATACGACCCTACGGACGAATATCGTGACGAAAAAAATGCAAATTGGGTCACATCAGACGGACGCGGTCATTATTATTCCGAATCGGCCGGAAGTTCCTACGCCGATACCGATTTCAACGCCGACGCACAGGCAAGTTGGCAAGCCTTCTGGGATTACTCCCAACAGGACGATTATTACTTTTTGCAACAGTGGTGGGAGTTTGACGACGGGCAGCCGACGAGCTTCACTTGGAGCTATTACGCGCCGAAAGATTTCAAATTGCTGATATACTACCCCGAAACGGAGACTTTCGCGTGCAGCGACGTGTGCGTCGGTTACGCCTATCACAGTTACTACGCCGTCGATCTTTCCCAAACGGACGGTGCGCTCAAACTTGCCGATGATTACGATTACTTCGGCGAAATTTTGGCGCTTGCGCTGCGTATTTCCGCAACGGTTCTGGTGGAGTTGGTCGTAGCGCTTATTTTCCGCCTGAACAGTTACCGCCAAATAAAGACGGTAATATTTGCCAATATTGCTACGCAGACGCTGTTGAATGTGGGACTTAATATCCTCGCATTTTTCAATTCGAGCTTTATATGGCTGTTTGTGTTTATTCCTATGGAGTTGGCGGTATTTGTCGCGGAGGCGACGGTGTACGGCGTCGTGTGGCGCAAAGATCGTGTCCCCGTGTGGAAGAGCGTGCTTTATGCGTTGACAGCGAACGTCATTTCGGCTGTTCTCGGAGTGGGCTTGGCTTTGTTGTGCCCGTTTCTGTTTTAGAATGTCAAAGTTAAGATTTTGTCACTTTGGGAGAATTTTTGTTTGCGGTAATTTCCGTTTTTTGTTGACATAGTTTATCCGCGGTGTTACAATAAACGTGCTGGGGGTGCCGAGCAATCGGCTGAGAGAGTCCCTTTGAACTTGGATCAAGTTAGAACTTGCGAAAGGAAGCACACCTATTATTACCTGAGGAGTTTTCTTTGCAAGTCTGCGTGTATTCACGGAGACTTTTTTTCTTGGCAAATAATTTATAAGGAGAACATTTATGTGGAAATTTCTTGAAGGCTCCTGGGGCGGCGAATGGGGAGACGTCCCTATGGTCAGTCTGGATAAGATCGGTTCGCTGCTCGGTTGGTTTGCTTTATTCGTGACCGTGGCGCTTGCCGTCGTTCTGATCGTGTACGCCATCGCGATACGCAATTACGAAGAAGAACGCCTTGTCCGTGCGCGCCGTCTCATCGTGGGAGTGGTTGTAGGCTATTCGGTAGGCGTTATATCGATATTGGGTTTGATGCGCTTGCTGTACTATCACTATGACGGTAAGATCAACTCCAATTTCTGGCTTATGATGGGTTTGTTTGCGCTTTTGATAGCAGGACTTGTCACGACGCTTGCGCTGTACAAACGCAAGGTCAAGGGCGCCAAGTGGTGCGGATTGGCATTTGCGTTGGCATTTGTTGTGTACGCTGTTGTGATCGCGTTTGTTATCCCCGCAAAGAAAACGGATTACCAACCGTTGGGCGAAAATGGTGATTGGCAGATGCCGTTGGTTACCGCCGTATTGGTGGCGGTCATCGTCGCGCTGTCCGTTCTCGGCGGCGACAAGAACGAGCAGGGGTATGACGTTCGCGCCCTTACTTACGGAGCCGTATGCGTGGCAACTGCGTTTGCGTTGAGCTATATCAAGTTTTTCAGTCTGCCGCAGGGAGGCAGCGTTACGTTTGCAAGCATGCTGCCCATCATACTGTACAGCTATATGTTCGGCACTCGCAAGGGATTGGTCGTAGGCGTGGTGTACGGAATGCTTCAATTTATTCAGTCGCCGCAGTTCTATCAACCGGTACAGGTACTGTTGGACTATCCCATCGCTTTCGGCGCGTTGGGCGTCGCGGGCATAGCTCGCAAGATCCCCGGCGTCAAGGGTAAGCCGCTTGCCGAGTTTGCCGTAGGAACGCTTATCGCAGGTTTGCTCAGATACGTTTCTCACGTCATAAGCGGTTACTATGTGTTCAGCAGTTGGGCTATGGAAGGTTACACTGCGGTAAGTTGGGCATTTGTGTACAATTGCTTCGTTTTCGCGGATATCGCGATCGTATTGGCGGTAGGACTCGCCGCTCTGTCCACCAAGGCATTGAGAAGAGCGATAGCGCAGGTACGTCAGCCGCAGGATTAGCGTATTTCGGTTTGATTTGACGTAATATTCGTTGCAAATGGAGGAAGGCGCCATTGTCGGGCGGAGTATATCGCCCGACAGCGCTTGATTTCTCGGGAGATATCCATTATGCAATTTTGTGCAAAAAGCACGATGTTTTGACTTTCGGTCCGACAAAAATAACACAATACTGTTATTTTGCGTTTTTTTCGCAAATCAAAATCTTTTTATCCCCTTTTTCAGGGGGTAATTTTTTTGATTTTTTTCAATTTTTTTAGAAGTTTTTTTCAAAACCATCTATACAAACGTTTTTTGATGTGCTATACTTATAAAGTTAAAATTTATTTGCCGAGGTATGCCCGAACAAAAACAGGCAGCGGAAAGGTGGTAGTGTATGGAAAAAATCGCATTGATCGATCTCGGATCCAATACGGCGCGTTTGGTTATATACGACGTGCTTGACAGCAACTATTTTATCGTGTCGGAAGAACGTCGCGAACCCGTACGTCTCGGCGAGACGGAAGCGGACGGAAGCCTCAAACAGACGCGCATTATGCAAGCTATCGCCACGCTCAAAATGTTCAAGGAAATATGCTCCATCAAGAAGGTGGACCGTATTCTTGCGGTAGCCACCGCCGCCGTACGCAGAGCCAGCAATCAGAAAACGTTCATTTCCGACGTCTACAATGCCACGGGTATACGAATCACGACGGTATCGGAGGAGGAAGAGGCAAATTACGTCTATCAAGGCGTGGTAAACAGTATGGATATACCGCGCGGTCTTATAATGGAGATCGGCGGCGGCAGCACCAAGTTCGTCTATTACAACAGACGTACTATTTTGCACACCAAGATATTCGAGTTCGGCGCCGTGACATTGTACAACAAGTTCGTTGCGGAGGGCAAGACTCCCGAGCAAATCTCCGACGAAATGGTCGCCTATGTAAAGGAGCAACTCGAAGGCGTGGAATGGTTCAAGGAGATAGACCCCGATACGCAACTTATAGGCGTAGGCGGCAGTTGCCGCAACCTTGCAAGGATAGTAAGGAAGGTCAAGAAATATCCGTTGGATATGGTGCATAACTATCCTATGGAAGTGGAGGACTTCAACTACGTTTACAATATGATCCGCACGTTGGATCTGGACAAGAAACGCCGTATTAAGGGGTTGAGTTCCGCTCGGGCGGACGTTTTTCCCAGCGCTCTTGCCGTAATCAAGGCATTTGTGGACTATATGGGCTTTACGAAGATAATAGCAAGCGGCTCGGGATTGAGAGAAGGCGTTATGTTCAATTATGTTGTGCCGCAAACTCTCGAAAAGCCTATTTCCGATACGTTGGGATACAGCCTGCACAGTTTTGCGCGTCATATGGGGGTAAATATTCCTCACGCGGAGCAGGTATTCAATCTGTGCGTACAGTTATTCAAGCAGCTGCGGGTATTGCATAAGTTTCCGCGCGCATATGTCAGAGTACTGAGAGTGTGCGCCCTGTTGCACGATATAGGCAAGAGCTTCAAGTTCTACAACAACGCCAAGCACACGTCCTATATGATACTCAACAGCAATTTGTGGGGGATCGCTCACAAGGACATTGTGCTTGCCGCTATGGTAACGGACGTCTACAACAAGGAAGAATTCAATACCATAGATTGGGCAAAGTACAACAGCCTGCTTACCACCGAGGATGTGGAAGCGGTGCGTAAACTTGCGGTCATTCTCCGTTTGGCGATAGCTTTGGACTTCGGTATGCGCAGTGCCGTTACCGAAGTTACATGCGATGTACTCGGCGACAGCGTGATAATGAAGACGGAACTTAACGGCGACGCCGGATTGGAACTCAATGCCGCCAATTATATGGCGATGGACTTCAAGAAAGTATTTAAGAAAAATCTCGAAATATTGTGACCGACCATACGAGAAACGGAACTTGTACGAAACCCCGAGGATAGACTCCTCGGGGTATTTTTTAAGTTGTGATCCGTCTGTTCGGCCCTGAGAGTTGTGCGTGACGGTATGAGTCTCCGCGCAAATATACGCTTATTTCCATCGTGAAGCGTTCTTATGATCGCCACGCAGATGCGGAGATTGACCGATAACAATACAGGTCCGTTCTTGCGTCCGTTGCAAGTCGATGTATAATATTTTGCCTGCTCCGCATACTACGAATACAACTAACAAGGAGGAAAAGCAATTTGAAAAAGACTTTCAACGTTTTTTCGGTTATTGCGCTTATATTGACAATTATCGGCGCACTCAACTGGCTTGCGATCGGTATATTCGGCTTTAACGTGGTTAGCTGGATTACAATGGGCGTGACGTGGATTGAGAGACTTTTGTATATCTTGGTGGGACTTGCCGGCATCTATATGATCGTTTGGCTGTGCGTATCCCGTTTCAACATGGTTGAGAACGACTCCACTTACAGAGATTACAAATACAACGAGCAACGTCACAACACGACCGTAAGCAACAACAATTAGTTGTACAGACAGATTTTCTGTCGGCAACTGCCCCCAAATCGTCAAAAAGTTTGGAGGCAGTTGTTTTTTTATGCGGATCACAGTATCATTCCGCCCGGGTAAAAGAGCGCAAGGTCTATCGGCGCGTTTTGTCCCGGGAGAAATTCGTTTTCCCAATAGCTATTGAAATTGCGGCATACCAAGCCGTCGTCCCATACAGGCGCGTTCATCGTCCTACGCTCGTGTTGTCGTTTTTGCGGTCGCGCAGTTCTTCGACGGGATGTTCCGCCGTCTCGAAGCGGTAATCACGGCGGTTGTCGGCTATATATTTGCTTATGACGTTGTGGCTCGCCACTTCGGCGTCCTTTACGTTTACTTGGCGTTGATAGTCGAAGAACCTTGCGTCTGAGGGCAATTCCGCCACCTCGACATAGTCCTCTCCGCGTGCTGTTATGTTTACTGTCGCGGCAAGCACTCCCCGTACATAATCGATATTGGAGTGGAAGGAGAGCAACTCGGGAAATTCGCCGTGGGGGATAACTTGCTGCCAGGTTTTTCCATCATATTTCTGCAACAATTCCACCGCCTTGTGCAAATGCGCCAACTCGTCGTTGAAGTGCTGCTCCCATATATCCTTGATATGCTCGTCCGTCTCGTCGTTCATAAGGGAGTAGTATAGATAGCACTCGGTGTATTCGTGCATAAGCAACTCTTCGCACCAACTGCAAGTGGTGTCTTTCAGTCCGCCGTACAGAGAGACGTGCTGTTCTTCTATCATACCTATCTCGGTGTACAGTTCGCGTCCGAGTTTGTTTTGATAGAATGCCGCCTGATTCATATAATAATTCATTGTCTGCTGTTCGGCTGCGGTAAGAATGTTGATGTCCAGCTTTGTCAGGCTGTTTGCCTGTTTGAAATTGACATACCTCTTGATATCGTCCGTGGGAAAACGGTGTTCGGATATGGTGGGACGTCCCGGCATCAGTTCGGTGTAGCCGCCCACGAGTTTTTCGGCATATATGCCCTTGTCCATCTCCAACAGGTCGGCATAACGATACAGGTGGTCGAAGTCTTCAAGCAAGGCGAAGTCCATCGCCTGCTTGACGTACTTGTCGCTTTCTCTCGCGGCGAATATCGCCGTCAGATCCACCGCAAGCTGTTCGTAGGCGATCGTATGCTCCAATATGCCTTCGCCGATGGGTTTGAGCGCGGCAATGCGCTTTTGTTGCTGTTGCTCCTTGCGGCGAGCAAGAGCCAATTCGCGTCTCAGCTCGTTGTCGGGGCAGTGGCGGTGGAATTGGTGACTGAACCATACCGCTTCGTATTCGGCTCCGTTGGCGAGTATCACGCGCACCTTGGTGTAGGGATCTACGTCGAATTTGTTGTAGGGCTTGGGCGCAAGGTCCTTCCAACTGTAAAAGTCGTCGTTTGTTGCAATGGGTTTTTCGTTAAATGGATTGAGACTCATATGGTTTAACTCCTGTTTGAATTTTTCTATATTTTCTCCAAAGCACAGCCGGCTTATACTTTTGCGCCGCAGTTACTATTTGTGAAATAATCATCCGATATTATTTGTGAAATAATCGGAACAAAGGAAATTTTCTGCTCCGTTCATTTGCATTTTGCGGTGATTTTGACGGTATTTTGCACATAAAATATAGTCGTGAAGAGGGCTTGTCCGTTTCATAAAAAATGTGAAACAGGTTGTCCACAGCATAGCCGACGATTGTGGATAACTTTGTGGATAAGTGCATAACTCGGGCGTTATGAGTGCAAAATCAGCCGTTTTTTGCAAAAAAACCCGATTTTGACAGTAATAGTACTCTGTGAGAGTATCGTTTCGTAACAGGTGAGGGTGGAGAAATTTATGTTTGTTGTATGGAAAAGTAAATGGGTGATAGCCGTATTGGCTGTGCTTATCTCGGTCGAATTGGCTTTGACGGGATTTCTTGTCGCAAAGAACTTTCCCGCAAAGAAAACGACGCTTATCGACTTCACCGTCGTGATAGACGCAGGACACGGCGGCATAGACGGCGGAGTGGTGGGCGCGGACGGGACCAAGGAGTCTACGCTGAATCTTGCCTATTCGCGCACGCTGGGCGAGATATTCGAGCGCGCGGGTTTCAATGTGGTATATACCCGCAAGAGCGAGGGCGGCTTGTACGGACTGCCCACCAAGGGATTTAAGCTGCGGGATATGCGTGAGCGCAAGCGGATAATAGACCAAGCGCAGCCCAATATGATGATATCCGTTCATATGAACAAATTCAGCGCGTCCTATCGCAGCGGACCGCAAGTTTTTTATCAACAGGGCGAGGAAGAGGGTCGGTCTCTCGCGGAAAGTCTGCAACGCGTATTCAATGATATGACGGGCAAGGAGCGGCAGGCGATAGCGGGCGACTACTATGTGTGCAGAGAGACGTCTTGTCCCGCGGTCATAGTGGAATGCGGCTTTTTGTCCAATCCGGAAGAATGCGCCGCATTGCAGACGGACTCCTATCGCGAAGAAATATGCAATCTCATTTTCAGCGGAACGATGTTGTATCTGTATGCGGGGTAGTCCTTGCCAAAATTTTTGTAAAAAACCGTTGCGAGACGGAATAATTAGAGTTATAATTTTAGCAGTATACAAAGGAGTGGCAATATGTGCAGAAGGAAAAAAGACGCAGAAGGCGATTCGGAACGTAAACGCGGAGGATTTTTGGGATTTATCGCGTTTCTCGTGACGATCTTTGCGGCGGTGCTGTATCTTGTGGCGTTGATACTCGATTTCATCAACGTGGATATACCAACGGTCATCAATACTATGCGCTCAATAGCGTCGATGATAACTATGTGCATAGTCGGTATGTTGGGATGGAGGTTCGTCCGCAACCGCTCTACCTGGTGCAAGGTCATATACGTTGTGCTTGTGTTGGCTGTGGTGGCGTGCGTCGTAACGCCTATCGTGCTGGATATTGCTCGCAGCAAGTAACGTGATAGACAAGGTTACTCATTATTTGGATAGCTTGGGCATAAGCTATGAGTTGATTCGCCATCCCGCGGTAGTAACCACGGAAGAATCCCGTAAGATCGTTCGGGTAGAGGGATATATGTCCTGCAAAAGCCTGTACGTCAAGGATAAGAAGAGCGACAACTACTATCTGGTAGTGTTGCCCTTTGACAAACGTGCCGATATGCGCGGATTGGCAAGCTATGTGGGCGCAGCCAAGTTCGAATTCGCCACCGAGGACAAGCTGTACGAGCATCTGCGCGTTCACCGAGGCAGCGTCAGCCCTTTTGCTTTTCTCAACGAAGGAGAACGCAAGGCGCCCCTGCTCATCGACAGAGAAGTGTTGAACGCCCCCAAGGTCAAGTTTCACCCTTGCGACAATACGGCTACCGTGTTGCTCGAAGGCGACGGACTGAAAAAATTTCTCGAAAGTATCGGCAAAGAAGTGATAGCGGTAAATTAAGCGAGACTTCCGCCGACGTAAATCGGGCGTGTTGCCGAAAGGCGATTGGAAGTTGCTATTCTCCCCGCAACAGAGGCTTATCGCGCCGATACAAGACGCGAGATAATTATGTTTGTGACCTTTGCGATCGGACGCGCATATACTACCGTGTGGTTCGGATGTAATTCGCGCAGATCGCGAACAAAATTCACTGTCAAATTTTGCATAAACTCTTGACATTGAAACATTGCGGTAATATAATATAATCAAATAAAAAATAAGGAGAAAAAACATGAAAGATTTTATCAAAACTGTTAACGGTTGGCCCCTGATTGTAAAGCTTTTGCTCTGCATCCCCCTGGTCGAGATTTTCTATGGAATTTGCAGAATCATCAATCAGGCTACAAAGGGCAATATCCTTTTGCTCATTGTTGCGATCCTTACGGTTGTCCCCGGCGCTGCTTTTATGTGGCTGTTGGACCTGCTTTGGGTTCTCTTTACAGGTCACGCTTGCTTGCTGGGCTAAAAGGATAAATTTTCTGAAATGGGGCTGTCGCAAGTGGACAAAATTCACTTGCGGCAGCCCCTCTTTTTGAGTGTTTTTACAAATCAGCAGGGTTTTG
>CANQNJ010000025.1 GCA_947625185.1 uncultured Clostridia bacterium | reverse complement strand
TTCCCTCAACCGCAGGTTAATATCCGAATTTTCGTTGACTGTGTTTTATTCTTCTTACTATTCTGTTGTCAAGCTTCTGTCTGCTGCCCTTTTCTGCAACAGCTTATTTAGTATATTACATCGGGCAAATATTGTCAATCAAATAACCGCAAATTTTTATCAAAATTGCAAAAAAATTTTGTAAAAATTATTTTTTGACCCGTGTTACCCGACGGCTTCGGATATTCGCGCACCTTTCCGTCCGCACAAAAAGATTCTGTGAGAAATGTTGAAATGCAGAAGTAAATGAAATACAGAAGTGGACTTACAAATTAAAGAGGAATTTGAACGCGCGGAGATGCGCGTCTGGCGCATAGCAGCGAACAAAGCGAAAATTTCGTTGCAAGTGACAACCTGCGCGGCGCTTGTTATAAAGTAGAAATTTCATTTTCTTTCCGTCAATCCCTTCCACCGCAAGCGGTCCCCCTTCCCTTAGTCGTAATATATTTTTTTACGTAATACAATTTATGCACGACGAAGGGACGGCTTTATATGTGCGGCTTCCAACCTTATATCTGCGGATAGGGGTGGGTGGTCGGGGATCTTATAACACTCGGAGTGAGGGTATTCCAACGCAAAATAATCTGCAACGAGGGCATAGCCCGAAGTGAAGCCTTTTTGCGTGGAATGCCCGAGCGACTTGCGTTTGGACGGCGGCTCTAATGGCAAAATGTTTGGCAAAGCAGGCTTATTTTTTCTTTATAAAATCAATTGCCCCCTAACATTTGCCATAGAGCCAAAAAAAGACAACCTGTCATCGGCAGGTTGCCTTGTTATCGAAAAATCGGTTATGCAGACTCAGAAATTCTCTTTCAAAAGCTCGAAATAGGATTGCGGGTGCGCGCAAACGGGGCACACCTCGGGAGCCGACTTGCCGACGTGAATGTGTCCGCAGTTGCGGCATACCCACACATTTTCGTCCATCTTGACAAACACTTCGCCGTCCCTTACCGCCTCGGCAAGTTTGCGATAGCGTTCCTCGTGGTGTTTCTCTATGTCCGCCACTCCGCGGAAACGGGCGGCTATATCATAAAAGCCTTCCTGCTCGGCGACTTCGGCAAATCCCTTGTACATTTCCGTCCACTCATAGCTTTCTCCCGCCGCCGCATCCAAAAGGTTATCCAACGTGCTGTTGATCCCGTGGAAAAGCTTGAACCACAACTTGGCGTGTTCTTTCTCGTTGTTGGCTGTTTCCTGGAAGATAGCCGCTATCTGTTCATAACCGTCCTTTTTCGCCTTGGACGCATAGTAGTCGTACTTATTGCGCGCTTGACTCTCGCCCGCAAAAGCCGCCATAAGATTTTGTTCTGTTTTGCTGCCTTTGAGATTCATAATGATTTCCTCCGTTTATTTGATTTTGTATTGCTTGCAAATAATAAAATTCCGCAAATATTGCTCTATGCAACGGCAGTCTGCCGTTAAAGAGCAAGCAGTCCCTTGATGGTGACGTCCTCGGGATAAGTGGCGACGTACACCGGCAAACCGAGTTCGCTTTGAAGGAACATATCCAATCCGGCAAGCTTGGCGCCGCCGCCGCACAGCATTACGCCGTCGCTATGCACGAGGGTGGCGAGGTCGCTCCTTACGCTGTCCACAAGGCTCTGGATGATCCTGACATACTTGCGCATAAAATCCACCATTGTGTCGTAAAGCTCTTTGCTGCTGACGTTGACCTGTTCCGCAACGCCCGTCTGCGTGTTGGTGCCGCTTACCGATACCACTGTAGAATCGTTCGGATACAGACTTGCGCAATTTATTTTGAGATATTCGGCAGCCTCTCTGCTGAGTTGGATCATATACTTGGATCTGATTTTGTCCGCGATGGCTTCGGTAAGATTCTTGCCGCTGTAATACAACGTGCAGCCCGCCGCGATTTGATTGGCGGTGACGACGGCGAGATCCGTGCAATCGTAACCTATATCCACCACTATGCCCTGGCGCGTGCGGAATTCGTTGAACAGATACGCGCAGTCCGCCACGGGAGCCTCGACAAAGCTGACTTGCTTGGCGCCCAAACCGAGAAAAACAGTCTCTATCGTATTCTTGTCGCTGCTGATCATTCCGCAGGGAACGGAACACACCACGTTGTAACGGCTGAACGCGCTCATCTTGTAGTTGACGAGACGGTTGAGCAACGCCGAAATAAGCGCCTTGGCTCCGTCGTTGTCGATTATCGCCCCTTCCAGAATGGGATGCGTCAATTTGACGCCGCTGCCCACGGTGTTGCCGAGACGTATTGCGTCCACGCCCACGCCCACAATCTGCTTGGTATCGGTAGAAACCGCCACGACTGCGGGGAGCTTGTCCGTAAAGCCGTCTTTTTTGCTGCCTGCCGACACATATGCCGAGCCGAGATCAAAAACCAATTCGTAATTTGCCATAATATCACCCTTTGTATATTGTATCGAGAATTTCCTTTAAGCGGTATATCGGCAGACCGACCACGTTGTCGAAGTCTCCCGTGTAGCTTTCCGCAAAGCGGCTGTCATCCTGTATGCCGTACGCGCCCGCCTTGCCGTACGCTTCGCCGGCGTCCACATAACGGACTATCTCTTCGTCGCTAAGCTTGCGGAAACGCACCTCCGTGCTGTCGCAAAACAGCCACACTCCGACGGGACTGAGTACGCACACGCCCGTATGGACGTAGTGAACGTTGCCGCTCAACGCGTGCAGCATATTTATCGCGTCCTCTCTGTCCTTCGGCTTGCCGAGTATCTTTCCGTCCAGATCCACCACCGTGTCGCAACCCACTACGACGCAATCGCGATGAGCGGCAAATACCTCCGTCGCCTTGCGCGAAGCAAGCTCCTTGACGACGTCGACGGGAAGCGTTGCCGTGCTTACCTCTTCGTCCTCGGCGGGAATGGTCTCGAAAGGATAGTTCAGTTGTGAGAGCAGTTCTCTCCTGCGGGGAGAACCGCTTGCCAGAATCAGCTGCATATCAATATTATATCCGATAGCCGCGGATTTGTAAAGAAAATGCCGCGACAAAGCATATTACTGCTTCTTTTTTAGTTCCTCGTAACGTTGGAGAAAATGCTCGGCAAACGGACGGAAGTAAGTCTCCCACGCCGTTTCATAGTGAGGCAGCTCGCTATCCAGCGCCAACTCGCAGCAAATACCCCTTCCGAACAGCCGTTTGTACAGATCGACGGCGATCGTTACCATTTCTTTGTTGGCAGCCGTATCTTCGCCCCACTCTTTGCCGCCCGCATAAATAAAGGCGTGTTGGGGCAGATTTTGCACCGTGGTCGTCTCAAAACGGTTGAAAGCGGGCTTGTTGAACGCGGTATACGTTGAGAACAATCCCATAGTTTCAAATACGCGTTGGTATTTCAAGCCTATGTAACAGCTGATAAGTCCGCCCATACTGCTGCCTGCCACCGCCGTCGCCATACGCTGTTTGTCGGTATTGTAACGGCCGTCGATATACGGTTTGAGAACGGTGGCGAACCACTCCGCATACTTGGCGCCTTCACCGCCGCGATTGTCCTTGTCCGTGGGACGATGCCGCATATGCAGCGTCGCTTTCCAGGGACTGTACTCGGAGAAACGCACCTTGTCGTTGCACTCCACGCCCACCACAATACAGCTCATACCCGTATTGCGATAGATGTCGTCAAGCACTTTGTCCACGTGCCATGCGGCGCCGTATGCCGTAAGCCTGTCGTAAAAAAGATTCTGCCCGTCGTGCATATATATGACGGGAAAACCGTTGCCCTTTTCGTCATAGCTGTCCGGCAGATATACCCACACCGTACGCATACGGTCAAGCGTGGTTATCTCCATTTCGAAATTTTCGATCCTTGACATAATTTGCTCCTTACGCGACGGCGCACCGCCGACAAAAGCGATAAATTTCACTTATACTATGATACTACATTTTGCGACAGAATTCAATATGTAACGGCAAATTCTCCGAAAATCCGTTTGGTTGAAATAATCGCCTGCACGAAGTTCAAATTCACCGTTTGTAGCAAGCCGAAATGTTGAGCATAAATTCATCTACGGTCGGCAAATAACTGCGACAGGATGAACCTTCATTGGGCACGATTGCGAATTTTTGTCGGATACAGAACCTCTGCTTACGATATCGACCGAATATACCGTAAGCATTGATTTAGATATTATTTATACAATTAAAAGCTATTTGACGGCTCCCGTCCGTTAAATAAACAGTTGAAAGTAATTAAAAATCGAATTATAAACCGAATTTACCGCCTATTATCACAAAACAATACCAAAAAATCCACCAAAGGTGGATTTGATTGTCGCTACGATAACGATGCAAATTGCCGCGCAACCACGATCAGAACTCGCGCAGGTGTCCCACAAGGTTGAAACCCTCGAAATCTCGCTGACGAAGCACCTCGTATACCGCTATCGCCACGGAGTTGCTCAGATTGAGACTGCGTGTGTCGGCAATCATCGGTATGCGCACGGCGTGATCGTAATTGTCGTGAATAAGCCGTTCGGGCAAACCCTTGGTTTCCTTGCCGAACACGAGAAAAACCTCGTCGGCGTATCTCGGCTCGGTGTGCGCTTGTTGCGCCTTGGTGGAGAAATACCAGAATTCTCCGTCGGGATATTGCTCGCGCAGGTCGGCAAAGCTGTCATGATAGTAAATGCGGCAATCCTTCCAATAATCCAATCCCGCGCGTTTAAGCATACGGTCGCTCGTGTCGAATCCGAGCGGCCTCACGAGATGCACCGCACTGCCCGTTGCCGCCGCGGTACGAACTATGTTGCCTGTATTCTGCGGGATCTCAGGCTCTACCAATACGATATGTATCATCCTTGCACGCTCCTAAAATCGGGGTATAAGGCAAAAAAATTGCGACATGGGGTAAGAATTTGTTCCAAGCTGTGCGCGCTCATCGCTTCGGTTGCGACAAGTTTACCGTTGCGGCGCCCTTTGAGATAAGCCGCGACGTGCTTCTTCATCTCGTTGGCGACCACCCTCTCGGAAAAGACTTTGAGCAACAATTCGGCGTGTCGCTCGATTGCCGCCATGACGTCAAAGCGGTAATGTTCGCCGCGAAGTTCGGCAAAAACGTACGGTTTGCCGAGAGCGCCGCGCCCCACTGCGACGCCTTTTGCGCCCATATTTATCAGTTCAAGCGCTTGCTCGCGAGTTGTAATGTCGCCGTTGGCTATCACGGGGATACCCGTCGCCGCGATCTGCGGCAAAAGGGAGTAGTCCGCAACGCCGCTGTACATCTGCTTGCGCGTTCGGAAGTGAACGGTGACAAAGTCCGCGCCCGAATCGGCGCACATTTTTGCAAAGTCAACGGCGCCGCCGCTGTCGGAAACGCCCAAACGGAACTTTACCGAAAGGGGCTTGTCCCCTATGGCGCGCTTCACAGCCGATATGCACCGCGCGGCAAGACGAGGATCTTCGAGAAGCGCCGAGCCGTCGCCGCTGTTGACGATCTTGCGCACGGGGCAGCCCATATTTATGTCCACGCCCTCATAAGACGCCACCTCGTCGAGCCGAACGCTTGCCGCCATTACGTCCGGTTCGTGTCCGAATATCTGACAAAAGCAGGGCTTGTCCACGCTATCCCTGTACAGCATAAGTCGGGACAATCCGTTGCCCATAACAAGCGCCTTGCTGCTGACCATCTCGGTGACGGTAAGGCTCGCCCCGTAGTCGCGGCAAATTGCGCGAAAGGCAAAGTCGGTGTATCCCGCCATAGGCGCCAGAACGGTGGCAAACTCAACCGACATTGTTCTTCGCCTCGCCCCACAGCGTATCGAATTGCTGCGGCGACATTTCTTTCAGATGCTGTCCGCGCTCCGTCAATATGCGCTCGCACTCCGTGACGCGGCGTACAAACTTTTCGGTGGACAACAGCAACGCTGTCTCGGCGTCCACGCCCGAAAGGCGCAGCAAACTTGCGCACGCAAACAGCAGGTCTCCGCCTTCCATTTGCTTGTCCGACTGCGACGCGGACAAAAACTCCGCAAGTTCTTCCCTTACTTTGTCCGCGACCTGCTCTACGCTTTCAAATTCGTATCCGCCCTTGGACGCGCGCGAACTGACCTTCTGGCAGCGCATAAGCGCGCTCATTCCGCGCGGAACGTCCGCCACATTCTGCGCCGTGTTGGTTATTTTGTGTTCTTTGAGCTTTTGCTTTTCCCACACGCCGAGAGATTCGACGCTGTTTGTCGCCTCGACCTCGCCGAAAACGTGCGGATGACGGTCGATAAGTTTGCGGCATAGCCCCGTATAAACGGCTTCGGGTTCGAATTCGCCGTTGTTGTGCGCGATCTCGATGTGGAAGATGACCTGCATAAGCAGATCTCCGAGTTCCTCTATGACGTGGTCCGCGTCCTCTTTTTCAAGGGCGTCCGCCAACTCGTAGGCTTCTTCTATTACGTTCTTGACGATACTCTTGTGCGTCTGCTCTCTATCCCACGGGCACCCGTCGGGACCGCACAATACCGTCATAATGTCGGCGCAGTCGTAGTAATCGAAGGTACGCCTGTCGATAAGCGGCTTGGGCAGAACATACAGCGTCGCCTGATAATCATAACGCTGCTTGGCAAGTTGGCAAAGCGCAATGCGCTTGATCTGCTTGCCGCAACAGAATACCGCCTGCGTATCGGGATCGAAAGCGGAGGACAACTTCAACTGCACCTCTCCCGCGACGAACTTGTCGTCGATACACTTGACCGCTGTCGGGCGCGGCAAAACGCGGCTTGCAGCAAGCAACTGCTCCGCCGTGTATATAACGCTGCCCGCTTCCAGACGGTTGCCCGCCGCTGCCGACTGCAAACCGACCCCATGTACCACATTGACGTTGTCGAGACATTGCGCCGACGTATCGTCCGTACCGTCGCCGACCACGCAAAAAGTCACGTTTTTGTCGCCGAAAGAATTGAGCCGCTGCGCAATCGAAAGGTTAAGCCCGTCGAAATCCACAGCGGATTCGTAAAGGTCGTCGCAATATATCGCGTCGTTGCGAATAGCCGCAACCGCGCTTGCCGCATGCGTCTTGGCGGACTTGACAACGACGACGTCGGCACGTTCTATCGCCGCTCTTCCGTCCGCCGTCAGGTCTCCTTGTTTGCGTCCCATACCTACTACCGTTATCATAAGCGTACACTCCGAATGTTATTTCGATTTTGCAGGTAAGAATGGCAACTCGCTCCTGTTGAAAGTTTTAAGCGCGACAAGTCCCGACAGATACACCGCGGCAGCCACCGCTATCAAAGCCAATGTGCCGACCGTTCCGTCGAAAATGCCGCCGAAGAAGGTAAGCGCGACCGTTATGCACAGCGTCATAAGCATACAGCAGCTAAGCGGCTTTATGACACAGGGCATCGCGTCCGTCCTGAGACCTACTTTTACCCGCAAATAGATTATAACACAAACCGTCGCAAAAAGATAGCATAACGTCTCGGAAATTGCAGCGGCGTAAATATTTATTTGCGGATTGGGCAACAGGAGAAGATTGACAGCCGCCTTGACAACGATGGACAGCGACACTATTATCACGGTGGCATACGGTTTGCCGACAGCCTGACATACGGAAACGCACGTCTGCATAATCGCCAAAAACACAATAGACAATCCCGACAACGACAAAAGCACGGACGCGACGTATATCTCCTGCTCCGGAAGTCCGCCGTACAGCAACGACAATATCGGACGGGAAAGCAATATCATCCCCAACGCGCAGGGCAATGCAATTACCAACGTCAGCTTCATCGCGGTGTTGAAACTTGCATTCAGCGCTTCGCGATCGCCCCCGTAGAAGGTTTTCGTAATGCCGGGCAGCGCGGACACCGCGACGCCGCTGCTCAACGCGATGGGCAATCCCAACATAGAATTGACGGGTCCCGTCCACAAGCCGTACATCTCCGTGGCGCCCTGCACGGTAAGCAAATTGACCACCATAACGGAATCGATAACCTGCGACATCTGCATTGCAAATCCGCCAAGCGCAACGGGAATGGCAAGCGAGGCGACGCTCGGCGCGACGTCCTTGAAGTCCGCCCAACCGACGGATATTCTGTTCGGATAGGGATTGCGCTTGCGATGGACGAAATACACGCCCGACATTATCGCCAACGAGCCGAATTCGCTGACGGTGATGGCAAGAACTGCGCCCATCACCGCCTTGTGAACATCGGGCATAAAGTATACGGCAAAGGCAAGCCCCACTGCCAACTTCACCACCTGTTCTATGACCGTGGTCACGCCGGACGGCACCATATTCATATTGCCTTGAAAATACGCTTTGAGCGCATTTGTGACGGGGACGAACAACAATGCGGGCGCGACTATCAGAAACGCCTCGGCGGTCTCGGCGTTGCCTTCGAAGCGGGCAATGACTTCGGAAAGACTTGCCATCAAAACGGCGCAGAATGCCCCCAGCGCCGCCAAAAAGGCAAACGCGCAGCGAAACAACTTTCGCGAACGCTCCACGTTGCCGAGTTGATTGTTCTCCGCGATCAATTTGGAAAGCGCTATCGGCACACCCGCCTGCGCCACCGTGAGAAACAGAATATATGGCGGAAACACAAGCTGATAAAGTCCCATGCCGTAGCTTCCTATGATATTGGTAAGAGGTATCCGATACAGCGCGCCCAGAATCTTGGCAAGCAGACCGCCCAGACTGAGAATCAACGCTCCCGAAATAAAATTGTCGCCGTGTTTTTTCATATATCTATAATATGTGAAAAAGGCGGGAAAATATATCTGTATATAGGTCTGACGGAATTTGAGTAACCAACGGAATTATACCACTGAGCTATTTCGTTTTATCCGAACGAAGGTTAAACTTCGACAATAAAATTTAGAGTACAAATTGCTCATTTGAACAAAAGAATGTGAGATTGTCACATTTAATGACAACCCCACAAAAAAGATTAACTTTATTTAGTCGTTACATAAACAGCTGGTAGTTGATTGTTTACACCGTAGCATTACGATCACTCGAATACTTTTTCTGTCACAAATCAGACATATTGAACAATTTCAATCTGCTATCAGCAGTTTTTCATCTATCTTAGTTTGGGATATTGATGCTGTGCAAAGTCCAAATTATCCAAATCCCAAATCTCTTCATCCCAACCGAGAGTATCAATATAGAAGGATTTACTATTGAGTGCTGATTCAATCGCGGGCAAACCGCCATCAACAGTAATGGTATATGCCTTGTAACACTTGACCTGCACACCCTTTGTTTCCAATACGCTAATTGCATTTATTGCATTTTTTCCTTCCGTTCCGCTTACTGACCCGTCAAACAAACTGTTTTCTATTTTTCCGGAATTTTTACCAACAATTCCTCCCACTTTGACATAACTTGTTCCACCTTTATTTGTCTCGCATATAATTGTTCCCGTTACCAAGGCGTTTGTTATCGTTCCGGTATTTTCCCCGGCAATTCCTCCTACATAATGGTGATCCACATAATATTCGCTTATCGCTTTCAGAGTGCCTGCGAAATGTGCATTTGTTATCGTACCTGCATTTTTGCCCACAATACCTCCGACAACAGTCGCGCTACCGGGATTTGTTGGAGAACTACTATTGTTGATATAATTTATTGTCGATGAAGTCCAAACAGATTCGATGGTACCTTTGTTATATCCAACCAACAAACCACATGTCGCACCATCGCCGTTCGGTTCTCTCCATGTTCCTGAAACAGTAGTTGTGAGTTGCTCCAATTTCAGATTTTTTATTGTGCCTTCATTGACGCCGAAAAATCCCATTTTCATTCCACTTGTAACATATAAAGAAAAGTTGAAGATTTTGTGTCCCGCACCGTCGAATATCCCCTTGAAAGGATTTCCATCGGATGCGAACATTGAGAGTTGCAATCCCAAACAGTCGATATCTTCGGTAAGAACATATTTTCCGCTCATATCTGTAATCGCCTGCAACTGCATCAAATCTCCTATCTGAACAAAATCGGCAAAAGGATCCTCCACAAATTTTCCGTAAATATCCAAATCGGAATGCAGTTCCAACGGAAACTCCACACGAGAAGTATACTCTTGATTATAGTACCAACCATCAAAAACATAGTTTGGTATTTGCGGCACCTCGAAAGAGGACAGGCTTGTACCCGCTTCGGCAGTCACAGGCGAAGGTGCCACGCCTTGGTTGACGTGGAATGTCACTGTATAGGTAGCCTTTTTCCACTGTGCATAAACGACAATGTCGCCGTTGAGCGTCAGCGGATATTGCACGGCATTGACAAATTTTTCATCCGAATACCAACAGACAAAGTCGTAGTCCGCACGCGTAGGCTCAGGAAGCTTGGGTATTTGTTCGTCTGCAAAGTACTCTATTGAATCAAGCGGGTCGCCTCCTTCCGTATTGAAAGTTACACGATACTTGGTTTTTGTTTGCCATCGTGCAAAGAGAGTGATATCCTTAGTGACAGGCATTACGGTTGTAAACTGCCCATCGTTGATTGAGTCGCCCGTGAACCAACCTAAAAACGTGTAATTGTCACGAGTGGGAATGGGCAACTGTAAAACGTCACCGTAAGATACCGTTTGCACACGCTGAAAACCGTATGGAAGATTGCCGCCCTGCGCATCAAACGTTACCGTATGGGTTTCATTTGCGTGCGGAGCATCGTCGCCTTTTTCCCCAATGGGTCCTCTCTCACCTGTTTTGCCGGTTTCGCCCGTCAAACCCTTGATGTTAGCTTTTAACTGCCAACTACCGTCGGTTTGCTTCTGATATATGTCTCCGCTATCGTTATCCAGATACAAATCGCCGTTTTTAGCACCGGAAAGCGCCTCATTTGACGGCTCGCCGTCGCCTGTAAACCATACATTGCCGTCAGAACCGTTTTCGCCCGCAGGTCCCCGTTCACCTTGAATGCCCTGATCGCCCTGTAATCCTTGATCTCCTTGCAACCCTTGGTCACCCTTGTCTCCCTTGGGTCCTTGCGCTCCTGGTTCACCCGTTAAACCCTTGATGTTAGCTTTTAACTGCCAACTGCCGTCGGTTTGTTTCTGATATATGTCGCCGCTATCGCTGTCCAAATATAAATCTCCGATTTCAGTATCGACAAGAGCTTTATCAGACGGCTTGCCTTCACCGACATACCACATATTACCATCGGCGCCATCCTCACCTTTCGGACCTCTTTCACCTTGAATGCCTTGATCGCCCTGTAATCCTTGACCATTGTTATCGACATTATTTCCTGTACACGCGCACAACATAGTCATACACAAGACAACTGCAATAAAAATCAATAACAATTGAAAATTTCTCTTTTTTGTCATTTTATAATCCTCCTTTGTACAAGTAACTTGTACTTTTTCCCAAAGTGTACAACTTTTTTGTACATTTGTCAATAGTATGAACATGAGAATTGCAGAGAATATTCGTTTCTACCGAAAACAGCTTGGTATGACGCAAGAGGAGCTTGCCAAAAAATTGGGCGGAGGAAAAAGTCTTGTATCCAATTATGAAAACGGATACAGTGTACCGGATATTTATACGCTGTGTCTGTTGGCGCATATTTTTGACGTTTCTTTGGATGATTTGGTAGAGTGGAAATTAGAATAAAAACAAATATTTAATAGTAAGATAACGAAAAATGCAAAGAATATCTTGCGACGCAATTAGTTCAAAAATCATAAGCTAATTACGCTCTTGCATATTAATATACCACTGTGTAAAATAATTTGAATTATCATATCGCCGTCACGATAAAAGAAGTGTTATACTCACAATATGGGCATAACACTTTATTTATCATTAAAACATATTTATTTTACTGCAATATTTGATGAAAAATCAAAATTCAGCATTACGAAAAATTTGTTGTTATTATCCTAAATAAAATTCACAAATTCATTCGGTATTGTGTAAGGTTGACCTCATTATCGCACCTTATATCATAGCAAATACTTCTGCTACGACTGTTTCTGTATTCATTCCTTTTGTATGTAGTCAATTTTTAAGAGTGGTACGTTTGAGCCGCAGCGGGGCGTTGTATTCGAACCAAGGATAATTTGCCCACTTGCCGCCGCCGACGCGATACACCTCTTCCACCGCCAACGACCAACGCATACAGCTCGGCGTATCGGGGGTGAAGCACAGAAACTCTCCGCTGGCGTATGTATAGAAAAAGCTGCCGTCCACGGGGAGACATATCGTAGGCAACAAATCGCGCGGAATGAACACCGTCCAGGGTTCGCCGTCGCGCGTACCCGTATAACTCAACCCGTCGCGGTCAAGGTGAAGAACTCCGTCGCCGACCGTCTCGGACACCTTGTTATGATGCAGATATCCGTATCGCGGCATTGTGCCGAGCTTGACGTGTTCTTCCATTTCGAAATCGGGGTCGGATACCGTCTTGCGCATCTCTCGGCGTTGCCAATCGAACCACTCGCGCGGGTTGACGGGGATCTTACTGCCGGGATAGGGCGTAAGATTGTACTTGTCGTCCATTGTTGCGCCGTTGCCGCAATAAGTGCATTTGATCTCTCTGTCTACCCCTTCCATCTTCATCTCGGTGCCGCACCGCGGACATTTGTACAATAT
Organism: uncultured Clostridia bacterium; assembly: GCA_947625185.1. Lineage (GTDB taxonomy): Bacteria > Bacillota > Clostridia > Christensenellales > CAG-314 > Fimimonas. The sequence goes on along the minus strand of CANQNJ010000025.1, from coordinate 11,175 downwards.
CTGCTCCATATTCTGAGCGTATTTGCCGTCCTTGCGGTTATAACTGTACTGACGTGAAGAGTTCCATTCGTAATCGTCGCAGAAAAGCGCCTCGTCCACTTTCAGCTGAATTTCCTCTGCGGACAGTTGTTGAAGTTGTTCGGGATCGAACAATTTCTCCACCTCGATCTCCACCTTGCCGTAGCGCTCCTTGACGTCGAACTTGGGACAAACCAGATATCCGCCGTGTATTCTGACTGCGACGACGTCCACGCCGAAGTGCTTGATCATCTTGCCCGTGCCTATCATAGAGGGCTGCTGCGCTCCGCTTGCCGTACTCATTCCGCAAGGAAAAATAGCCACGCAGCCCTTGTCCTTGCGCAATATCTGCGCCATACCGCGTATGGTCTTGATATCCGGCACAAAGTTGCGCTTGGGAATGACGTGCCCTATCTTGAAGATAAACTTGAACTTGGAACGGTGAAACTCGTTCTCGGCAGCCACAAAGTTGATGGGACGGCTCTTCATTGCAAAATTGACGAAAGCATAGTCGAAACGCGACGCGTGATTGGCTACTATCAACAGCGGTTTATCCTTGTATTCGTCGAGGTTTATTTTGCGATCTACGTCCACCTTGCATGGTCCGTAATACACCAAACGCGCTACGCGGCTCAATGTCGCATTTACCACGGGATTGACTTTTTTTATTTTGATCGATTTGACCGCTTGATCCGTTGTTCTCTTCATCTGCTTGCTTGTCTACCTGTTTGATATGATTGTCTATTGTTTTTTTTGTGGTATATCCTATTTTATCATAAATCGCGACAATTTACAATCCTTGAACCGAAATATATCGGGACAACGCCGATTTTCACGAAATATAGCACGAAATCCATACGTAATTTGCGCGCTGCTAACATAAAAACGCACCCCTTGTACGGGGTGCGTCAAATATTGTGTTATTACAATTCCGCAACGAGATCCTTGATGAATTCGTCGAAGTCGAACTCGAAATCGTTATCTTTGAGGAACTTCTGCAAGCCCTTGTTGATATGGATGTATTGAGTATAATCGTCGACAAGCTTGTCCTTCTGCAAGGCTTCGAGAGCGTCCTGAGTTCTGATGCTCATCTGTCTGTCGAAATAGGTCTTGAACAACTGATAGCTTTGCGTCGAAGTGTCAAGTCTATCGTCGAAATTGAATTTGCCGAATATCTTATCGGACTCGCTTACCTTGCCTGTCAGATAAATGATGTGTACGCCGTAGCTCGATACGCACAGAGTGTATTCCTTGGGAGCGCTGCCGTCGTGAGGAACGAGATCTTCGTTGACCGCCGTATAGAACTCCTTGACCCAACTATGGCTGTAATCTTCCCAATCTTCGCCGACATATACTACATAGTCATATGCGGCAGTGTGTTGAGCGGTATCGGTATTGAAACGCTTCATCAATTCGATTATCGTTTCTGCTTTATCCTTGCCCTCCATTGCGCTGACCGTACCGTCTGCGCCGAAGAACTGACCCAATACGCCCTGCGGATTGACAGTCAACTCGCCGTTCTCATAAGTGAACACGTTGGTCGTGGCTTTCCACAGACTGTCCTCGTCGTCTTCCTTCTTCTTGTCCTCAAACCACTTGTCCTTGGCGAAGTATTTGTCTTCCAATGCTTTGCCGTCGTCCGTCTCGGTATACTTGTCGCTGTCGAAGTACTGCGCCACGATATCGGCGGCGAACTCATTGCGCTTGGCTATATACTTATCCGCCTCGTTGCTGCCCAATTGATTTTGAAGGTTGGTAAGCAACGTCGTCTGATCCGAAGTGAACGGGATCAAAATATTCTTGACAAAGACATACTTGTCCGCGTCCTTGTTATTGTTGTACAGCACGCTGCTCGACGACAGGCTTGTAATGAAGCTGTCGAAGTTGCCGTTGATCTGGAAATCTGCCAACTGAGCGTTGCGGAGAATGTCGTAGTTTTCTTGAAGTTTTGCAGCGAGATCCTCTTCGAATTCGATATCCTTGTAGTATTGATAACTCCATTTGGCAAGGATACAGCTGCTGACCATGTCTCCCAATTGATTGGTAAGGAATTCGCTCAACTCAACGCCGTAGCTGTTTCTGATGGTCTCTTCGTACTGCTTCTTAGTGTCTTTGAGGATATCGAGATATTCGCTGAGCGTCAGTTCGTCCTCTTCGTCCTCCGCGCGGCGGTCGTTGTAGGAACGCACGCGTTCCTCGGCTTGGGCTTTCTGCTCGGCGTCGGTATCGTCATAGACGTAGCCGTCGAGGTTGAGTCCGCTCGTGACGTCGAGATAGGGATAATTGTCCTCAAAGTATTCGTCTGCCTCTTCGTTGACGAAGTTCTGATCGCGTGTGTACTGCGCATAGCTTGCAGCCGGCTCGCCCTTCATATCCGTAAGTTTGTCGTATTCCGTAAAGTCGCGAGAGGTATCTTCCGTCTCCTCTTCTTCGAGATCAAACTTGGCGGAGATGTTGTCATCGGTGTACTGATCGAAGGCGTTGTAGGCAAGATAGTTTACATACTTCACCGCATAGGCAAATTCGTCTTTTGTCAGAAATTCGGCATTGTGAATGGACTTTTGCAATTCGGTAACGTCCGTTTCCTTCGTAGCAGTGGAAACATAATCGTCTATCTGCATATATTGCTGCACGATGGATGACACTACCATATTCAGCAAATCGGACGGCTGCAAATAGCCTGCGCTGATGTAATAGTAGTAATTGTTGTAATAGCTGTTGAAAGTATCCAGCAGCTTGCCTATCGTGACTTCTTCGCCGCCCACGGTAAATGCGATGGCGTTACGGTACTTGGCAACATTTCTGCCCACGAGACCGCATCCCGCAAATACGCTCAATACAAGTACGGCGATTAGTATCAACGTAAGTATTTTACTTGCTTTTCTCATTTTAGTTGCTCCTGAACATTGTGGCGTTAATTTAGGACATACCGCCACATATACTCATATATTATACATTTTTAGTGGACAAAACGCAAGCGTTTACTCTATTTTTGTGCTATTTAGTTTGAATTGATTGCAAAAATTCCGTCAATGCGGCTATCAAACGGTCTTTTTGCAAAAATTCCGACGACTGAAATACTATCGTATAGCTGTCGGAGGCAATGCTTGCGCGCTTGCCCTGCTGCATAAGCGCGTCAAATACCTCCTTGCGCATAAGTTTTTCTTTGCCTGCAAATGTCAATTCTCCGTGCGAAGGACGCACCACCGCCTTGCATACGCCTGCGCCCCGAGCAAGAAGTTTGAGACGAGCTACGTCGAAAAGATTGAGGACGGGCTTGGGACAAGCGCCGTAAACGTCGGCAAGCTGTTGTTTAAGCGTCTGCAACTCGTCGACGCCGTCGCAATCGGCAAGTTGACGGTAGAACGTCATTCTGTCCGCCTGCAACGGAATGTAACTTTCGGGCGCATAGGCGTCAATGTCTACTTCCAATTCCACGTTCTGCTTGGATTGCGTCGGCTGTCCCTTCAATTCGTCAACGGCTTCTTTAAGCAGGCGCGCGTACATATCGTACCCCACCTTCATAATGTGACCGTGCTGTTCGCGTCCCAATATGTTGCCCGCTCCGCGTATTTCCAGATCCTTCATAGCGATACGAAAGCCGCTGCCCAATTCGCTGTACTCCGTGATGGAGCTGAGTCTCTTGTAAGCGACCTCGCTCAAAATCTTGTCGTGTCGGTATGTGAAGTAGGCATATGCAAGTCTGTTGCTGCGCCCCACTCTGCCCCGCAATTGATAAAGCTGACTCAAACCCAATTTATCCGCGTCTATAACTATGAGCGTGTTGACGTTGGGTATATCGATGCCGTTTTCTATTATCGTAGTGCAGACCAACACGTCGCTCTTGCCCTCGGCAAAGGACATAACGGCGTCTTCGAGCGAAGTCTCGTCCATCTGTCCGTGTGCGACGGTGAGCTTTGCATTGGGCAGCAACTCCGACAAGCGCGAGGCAAACCCGTCTATGCCCTGCACGCGATTGTATACGCAGAATACTTGCCCGCCCCGCGCCAATTCTCGCGTGATGACGTCCGTAAGCAACGCGTCGTTCTCCTCCACGACGAAAGTCTCCACCGCGATACGCTCTACGGGCGGCGTGGTGATCGTGGAGATGTCTCTTATGCCGCTGAGCGCCATATGCAGCGTCCGCGGAATGGGCGTCGCCGACATTGTCAGCACGTCCACGTTTGTTTTGAGCGCCTTGATCTTCTCCTTGTGTTCCACTCCGAAACGTTGTTCTTCGTCCAATATCAACAATCCGAGCTTATTAAAGGACACGTCGCTGCTAAGCAGTCTGTGCGTACCGATGACGATATCCGCATTGCCTTTTGCTATATCGCCGATGATTTTTCTTTGTTCCTCCGCCGTGCGGAAACGGTTGAGGCAAACCACCCTTATGTCGAAGTGGGACATTCTCTCGGAGAAAGTCTTGAAGTGCTGCTCCGTCAATATCGTCGTAGGCGCAAGCACAGCCACCTGATAACCGTTGCTTACCACGTCGAAAGCCGCCCGCATCGCGACCTCCGTTTTGCCGTAGCCGACGTCCCCCACCAACACGCGATCCATAATGCGGTCGCTTGTAAGATCGCGCTCTATTTCGCGCTGACAGCGCAGCTGATCTTCCGTCGCCTTGAAAGGAAAGTATTGCTGAAATTCCTCTTCGAGATACTCGTCCACATGATAACGGAAGCCGCGAGACTTCTCCCGCTCGGCATACAGTTTAAGTAAGTTTATGGACATCTCCCGTACGGACGCCTTGACTTTGTTCTTTACCTTGGCAAAGTCCTCGCCGCCCAATCTGGACAAAGAGGGATTCTCTCCTCCGGAATATCTCGACAGCAGATTGGTGGAGTCCACGGGTACATACAGGCGATCCCCGCCCTTGTACAGCACGACGATATAGTCCTTGGTCTCGCCGGACGGGGTGGCAAGTTTCTCTATGCCTTCGCACAGACCTATGCCGTGTACGTCGTGTACGACGTAGTCCCCTTTCTCCACGGACAGAAAAGCCTGTTTGCGGCTCTTGTGTATGGCTTGGCGATTAAGTCCGCGCCCGATATCCCGAGTGCCCACAACCGCAAGTTTGTTGGTATGGGAGACGAAACCTTTCTCTATGCCGGCGTCGATTATCAACGCGTCGGCGGCATTGGGTTGAAGTTTTTCGGCGCTTGTGCCATACACGCCGAACTCGGCGAGCTTTTGCTCCGTGGGAGACACTCCGTCGCTGCCCGCAAATATCACCGTCTCGTACCCCAATCGCAACCAATTTTTTATATCCTTGGCAAGCGCTTCGGGAGAATTGGCATAGCTGCTGACCGCGCCCGTCTTGAACGAGTGTACCGCCTGCGGCTCGAACCATTCGCTTTGATACGGCAAGGTCTGCAACGCTATCTGCGGAAAATCCGAAGCGAATACAAATTGCCGTTCGACAAGCGCACGTTCGTGTACGGGCAGTACTTCGCCCGCCACAAGGAGATTGGCAACGCGTTGGGCGTGTTCACGATAGAGAAAATCCACGCGTTGACCGAGCTGCTTTGGCTCGTCCCACAAAATAACCGTATCCGCCGGCAAATAATCGGCAAGAGTAGAACTCGGCAGAAAAGGCGCCAACCAACCGCTATCCGCCTTTCCGCCGGCAGCGGAGACGCTCAACGAAGAGAGTATCTCGTTGACACGCGCGACGGCATTGGGACTCATCCCCGCGCGGACCTTGGGTGAGGCAACGTATTTCTCTATCTCGCCGAGCTTATCTGCGGCAAGTCCCACCGTGTCGTAAAGCGGATACAACCGAAATTGTTCCGCTTTGTCCGCGGACGTGCCGTCGTCGTTGACGACGCGTATGCTCTCCACCTCGTCGTCCCAGAAGTCCACGCGATACCGTTCGCCGAAGGGCAAAGATATATCCAATATATCGCCGCGCATAACAAACTCGCCCTCGGCGGATATGCCGTCCACGCGCCTGTAACCGTTTGCCACCAACTTCTTTACAAGCGCCGCGGTATCATAGCAAACGCCCGTTTTAAGCGTGAAGCACCCGTCGAAAAACCTATCGCGATCCGGCAAATACTGCATAAGCGCGTTTACCGTGGTAACAGCCGCATCCGCCCCCGTAAGTATCCGATGGAGAGCATAGTTGCGCGCGAACACGCCGCTCCGAGAATAATCGGACTTGTACAAAAGCACGTCGTCCTTGGCGGGAATGTATACCGCCCTGCCGCTCGCGACAGACTCTATTGTGCGCAGAACGCGCTGTGCCTCGACGTAATCGCTTGTAACATACAGCGAAAAGCCGTTGACGTTTGCCGCAATGAAGGGCTTTTCGTTGGGTTGCACGCCGAAAGCCGCGACAAATTTTTTGTCGCGGGTGTCGTCAAGCAAAGCGCGGTAGGCTTTGACGTTATTGACTCTGTCGAAAAAATAGTACATATATGTAAGCGCAGTTTGCCCTACGGGCAAGTGCAGTTCGCCTGCGGCGAGTTAAGTTGTGCTATCGCAAAACTTCACTGCGCAGCAACTTATTCTGCCGTTTGCGGCAAACTTCACTAAAATTTTATCACACCGGGACGGAATTGTAAACTTGTTTACAATTATACAAATTTATGATAATATACCTATGAGGTAATGACGATGTATCTTGTTGTCGGATTGGGCAATCCCGAAAAAAAATACTTCAATACGCCGCACAATATGGGCTTTGCAGCAGCGGACAGGCTGGCGGACAAATTGGGTGCGGAATTCATCAAGGGCGAATGTAAGGCAGTCACTGCGCACGCCAAGGTCAACGGTATCAAAGCGATAATCGCCAAGCCCGTTACTTATATGAACCTCTCGGGAGAGGCTGTTGTCGAACTTTGCCGCAAATACAAAGTGGAAAAGGGCAATCTGATAATCGTATACGACGACACGGATATACCTATGGGCAAGTTGCGCATACGCGCCCAAGGTTCCGCAGGTAGTCACAACGGAATGAAGAACATCGTACAACTCCTCGGAACGGAGGACTTTCCGCGGGTGCGGATAGGCATAGGCAAAGATACCCCTATGGCGAGGATAGACTACGTCCTGTCGCAGATAACCGACGAAGACAAAGCGTTGCTGGATCCCGTATTGGACTCCGCCGCCGCGGCTCTGTATGAATTTGTCCACGGCGCACCCATCGATCAAGTAATGCAAAAATACAATCCGACCGCTCGATAAAAAATATTCCGTCGCTCTCAGCTCTCCCTCTGCGGAGAGCTTTTTTTATGAAAAAAGCGTCTCCGTACAAAGAGACGCCGTTGTTAAACAACCGTATATTCCGCAAACAGATCTTTGCACTCTATTCGCACAATTTCTTTGCGAGGTCGGCGATCTGCGCACGATTTTCATCGGTCAATGCGGAAAGAATCGTTACCGTGCCGTCAAAAGTTATATTCTTGCAGGGGGCAAGCAGACCGGCGATCACCTTAGCCGCCATAGGCGCCCAACTGCCGTTCTCGATGATGGCAACGCGCTTGTTGCAAAAATTGTGTTCGACAAGGCGGGACACAAAGTCGTGCATAAAGGGGAATATGCTTGCATTGTAAGTGGTCGTTGCCAAGACGATCTTGCCGTAACGGAAGGAATCCTCCACCGCCTCCGCCATATCGCAGCGGGCGAGATCGTTCATCGCCACCTTGGGGCAGCCGTTCTTCGTCAAAGCGTCGGCAAGCAGTTCCGCCGCCTCGCGCGTGTGACCGTACACCGACGTATAGCAAATGCACACGCCGTCGCTCTCCGTTCCGTAGCTCGACCAGATATCGTACAGACCGATGTAATGCGCAAGGTCGTCGGACAAAACAGGACCGTGCAGCGGGCAAATCGTGCGTATATTCAACGCGGCGGCTTTTTTCAGCAGAATCTGCACCGAATTGCCGTACTTGCCCACAATGCCCACATAATAACGGCGCGCCTCGCAATCCCACTCTTCGTCTACGTCCAGGGCACCGAATTTACCGAAGCCGTCGGCGGAAAACAGCGTCTCGGCATAGGCGTCGTAGCTCACCATCACTTCCGGCCAATGGACCATCGGGGCAAAGACGAACGTCAGGCTGTGACGTCCCAGAGAAAGAACGTCTCCGTCCTTTACTACAAGACGGTTCGGCGCGGCGTCCTTGCCGACGAAGTTATCCAACATAAGAAACGTCTTGACGTTACCCACCACTGCGGCGTCGGGATAAATTTTGAGAAATTCCGATATCGAGCCGCTGTGATCCGGCTCCATATGCTGCACTACGAGATAATCCGGTTGGCGCCCGTTAAGTTCCGTGGCGAGGTTGGTCAGCCATTGACTTGCAAAGCGTTTGTCCACGGTATCCATCACCGCGATCTTGTCGTCCTTTATTACATAACTGTTGTACGCCATTCCGTTGGGGACGATATACTGTCCCTCGAACAGATCTATTTCGTGATCGTTTACGCCGATGTAGGCGATGTCCTCGTGCAATTTCATTTGTTCACCTCCGGATTGTTCACCTGAAAATTATCTCACATAACGGACAATTTGTCTATCAAATAAAAGACATTCCGTCTGCGACGGTTTGCCGAAAAAAGCAGGTGCGCGCAGAAGGCGTTTAGGACGACGCATTCTCGCAAGCGGCGACCTATACCCGCCTGTGCCTTGTCTACACAGCGGTACGTCCGACCTCCACCCTGTATGCCTCTATATACACGGCGTCAAATTCTCCAGCGACGCGGCGCGGAACGGCTATCGCCAAAGTATTGTAATGAAGATCCATAGTGTGCATGGGCGGACTGAGTTCCTTCACTCTGACGTACAGTTTGCCCTCTTTCAAACGCCAATCCTCGGCGACGCATTGAATTGAACCGCTCATCCCCTGCGTGAGGAACATCACGAGCGCGCTGTCCGCGAAAAACTCGGCGGCATAACGCGAATACTCTTCGTCGTCGAGGTTGAAAAAGTCGCCGCGGTGACTTGTTCTGTAATTATCGAGTTCTTCCAAGGAGGCAAACACCTCAAAGGGGCGTTCTTCTGCGTCGAGATTGCGGACGCTGCCCGCAAAACCCGCGCCGCCGAACGCGAAACAACACATACACATAACGACCACTCCCACCGTAAATAATAAATTTTTTGCTATCATATTGTACCACACTAACCGTATTGTGTACAGTCGGACGACGAAAAATTCCTTCGACAGTTTACGTCGTGGCGAGATATTGACAAGAACTTGACTTTTTTATTAAATAAGGATACAATTAAAAACAGCGATCCGTTGACGGATCACAAAAGGAGGAATTCAAATGAAAAAAGACACTACCCCCCCCCATCTCGCAAAATGACGGCGTGATGCAATCCCCGGTTGCACAGGATTCAAAAAAGGCGCAACGCACCGAAATAATTCTTGACGCGATTATTTTAGGTTTGCTGATTTTATCTTTTGTTTTTTCTTGTTTCGTTCCCATTGTAAGAATGGCTGCAACGCAGCTGCCCGACTTTTCCGTAAATATATCGCCATTGAATATTTTGCTTGTCGTTATAGACGAATCGGATCAAAACAATGCTTATCTCGACGCTTTTGTGGAAAACGGCGGAAAAAATCTGCTGCACGACAACAAATACGATAGCGACATAGATAAACTTATTCGCGAAAATGCCACGGAAGAACAAATTGCCTCCGACGTAGCCTTTAAGAGAGAATACAAGCCCTCCGTCGCCGACAGATTGGACAATGCGGACAGATACATCGGATACGTTGAGTTTGCGGAAAGCGCGCAATTCGATTATATTACAAAAATAACGGAATTGTCCGAGCAGGAACGCGACGAACTGCAACGTAGATTTGACGCAGCCGTGCAGGATTTGTTTGCGATTTCCAATGAATACATAGACGAAATAGAAAGATTCAACTTCGAGGGTTTCAGACAATTTGTGAACGCTGCGTTATACGACTATCGCAACAATACCCTCGACGAGCAAAAAGTAAACGAGTATGAAGAAAAATATTTGCTGAATCAATACGGATACGACAAGATATCCGCTTTGCTGCAACAATACGACGATCTCGAACTTGCTATTGATCTTATGCCGACGTATGCAGGTTTGTTCAGGTTGTCAGGATCCGACGACAACTCGTCCGTACAGTTATTTACCTATTCCGCTGTTCGCAACAATGAAGGATTCGGTTTGTTTTTCGGTATGTTTATGCTCGTAACGGCTCTGATCCAGCTTTTCCTTGCCTTCCCGGCAGCGATGCGGCTTCTGCGCGCCGTAAAGGGACAACCGCGCAAGGAACCGAAACAAAGGAAGAAATTCATACAGATATTTTTTGCGAAAAACGGCTTGATTTGCGCCACTGTGATAAACATCTTGTTTGGCATACTGACGGTAGCGCTCGGAGGCGTTCTTGCGTCCGCGTTGATTTCCGCCTTTTCGGTCGGCATTGTGTTTACACTGCTTATCAATGTTATGCTTATTGCCGCGGAAGTATTGTACAAGCGCTTTGTCGCTCAACATCCGCAACAAGCGTAACAAACGACGTTTCCGTTTACAAATCCGCCGTATTGGACATATGGCGGATTTTTTTCGCAAATCGAGTCAAAAAGCGAAAAAGACGCTGTTGCGTTATGCCTCGGACTGATGTATAATACTCAATGAAAAAAACGCTTTCGCATAATAATCACAGATAGGGGGCAAATATGTGTACATCTATTTCGTTTAAGACAAAAGATCATTACTTCGGCAGAAATCTGGACTACGAGTTCGGCTACAACGAATCGGTAACGGTGACGCCCCGCAAATATCCGTTCCGTTTCCGTCACGTACAAACGCCCGATACGCGCTATGCGATGATAGGAATGGCGTTCGTCGTGGATAACTATCCGCTGTACTATGATGCGACCAACGAGGCGGGTTTGTCTATGGCGGGGCTTAACTTTCCGGGATATGCCCGTTATCATGCCCCGAATACGGACAAGGTGAACGTTGCGCCGTTTGAATTTATTCCCTTCGTGCTGTCGCAATGCGGTACGGTGGCGGACGCGCGGCAACTCCTTGCAAAGGTAAATCTGTGTGCGGAGGATTTCAGCGACAAACTGCCCGCATCGCCGTTGCATTGGCATATTGCCGACGCGCAATGCTCTATCGTGGCGGAAAGCACCGTCGACGGATTGAAAATATACGAC
>CANQNJ010000024.1 GCA_947625185.1 uncultured Clostridia bacterium | reverse complement strand
TTCCCTCAACCGCAGGTTAATATCCGAATTTTCGTTGACTGTGTTTTATTCTTCTTACTATTCTGTTGTCAAGCTTCCGACTGCTGCCCTTTTCTGCAACAGCCTTTTAACTATACTACATTGCTTCGAAAATGTCAAACATTTTTGCAATAGATTATTAAAAGTTTTTTTATTTTCCGCTGTATATATTATAAAAAGCTACGTTTATTCGCCGAAGTACTCGCTTATTCGCTTCATTTTCTTCTGTTGGTCCACCTTGAACGGGCAGCGTCGGTTGCAGTGTCCGCATTGCAGGCAGGCGCTTGCATTTACTTGAAGCTTGGAGTAATGGTCCGCCGCGATATTGTCCCCCACAAGAGCCAAGTCATAGTACTTGTTGACAAGCCCGATGTCAATGTGCGCGGGGCAAGGCAGGCAATGATTGCAATACACGCAGCTGCCTGCCGCCGATTGCGGCGTAAACGCGCCTATTGCGGAATAGTCGCGCTGCTCTATCGATGAGGAAATATAAGCGAGCAGCGTATCCAGATCGTTCATATCGCGCACGCCCGGCACCACAGTCAATACCGCGGGACGGTCCAGACAATACTGTATACATTGAGTTGCGGTAAGCGCCTGCTTAAACGGCGACGTAGCCGCGTCCAACAGTTGTCCGCCGTGAAAGGGCTTCATCACGCTGACACCGACGCCCATTGCCTCGCAACGGCGAAGCAATTGAGCGCGTTCTAACGTCGTGCCGATACCGTATTCGTCGCCGCACTCGAAGTCATATGCGGGATTGACGGAAAACATCATCATATCCGCAAGTCCCGTATCCAGAACCTTGTTCGCGACAGAGGGCGTGTGCGTCGAGAAACCTATATGACGAACAACTCCCTGCGCTTTGAGCGACAGCACATAATCGAGAATGCCGTTGTCGACGATCTGCCGCCAATCCTCTTCCTCGTCTATGCAGTGCAAAAAGCCGAAATCCACCCTATCCGTGCCCAGCCGTTCCGTTTCCCACGCAAAGGTACGTTCGATCTCATCGAGATTGCGCGACCAACCGTATTCGCCGTTTTTGTAGACGGCGCCGAAATGCAATTGAAAATAAACCTTGTCCCGCTTGCCGACGATTGCACGTCCGAAAGGAGCAAACACATTGGCTGCGCCCGCACACAGATCGAAGAAATTGATTCCGTTGTCTATTGCTTTGGCGACCACCGCCTCTATCTCGCCGTCGGAGGCGCCGACCAAACCGCCCGAACCCAAACCAAGCGTACTTATAAATTCCGTTCCGTGCGGAAGTTTTCTGTATTCCATATTTCCTCGCATTTTTGTCCCCATGTTGTTATTTAATAAGTTCTATTTCTATGCCCGCCACTCCCCACTTGCGCTGTTGTTCGAGAGAATAGTAGGCAAGCATATCGTCGGGAGACGCCGAAGCAAGTTCCTCCCGAGAGTAGCCGCATTTTGTCAAATCGAGCTTGCCGTACAGCTCCGCGAAGTCGGAAAAAACGTGCAACGCCCTGACGACGACCTGAACGGAGCCGACGTCGCTGTCAAAGCGGATGACGTCGCCTACCCGTATTGCCCGACGACGCTCGTCGTAAAGCCGCATCTCGATAGTTTTGACACCGCTTACTATCTTGCGAAAATATTGTTCGTCCAGGTGCATTGAGTGAACGGCACGCCGCCCGTTTATGTCATTGAAATCGTCTTTATCCATATGCTTGACCTTATAAATACATTTTAATAAACAAACTGCCGTTTGTCAATAGCAATAGCATTTGACCGACGGCGAAAATAGCATAATACTTGATAAACAAGGCTCGTTATCCTTTATGATTTTTCTTTATCCCGACATTTATCATAGAGCAGCAAAAACGCCGCAATTTCTTGCGGCGTCAATAGCATTAAGTCGGGATAATGCCCGAAAGTCGATATTCTCCCGTTGGAAAAGAGGCTTATATTATTCCTCTTCGAGGATCTTCTTGGCGTCCTCGATGATCTTGGGGACGCTGGGCGCGGGAACTTCCTCATAGCGCACATAGTTCATCTCGTATCTGCCTCTGCCCTGCGTCATAGAACGCAAATCGGTGGCGTATTTGAGTATCTCGGAAAGGGGAACCTCCGCAGTGACAACCTGCTTGCCGTTGACCATCTCCGTCCCCATGATACGTCCGCGGCGCTTGTTCATATCGCCCATAATGTCGCCGAGGTAGTCGGCGGGGACGGTTATCCTGAGTTCGTAGATAGGTTCGAGCAAAACGGGACTTGCCTTCTCGCAGCCCGCCTTGTAGGCGAGGATAGCCGCCATCTGGAATGCGATATCCTTGGAGTCGACGGGGTGAGAAGAACCGTCGAACAAGGTCGCTTTGAGATTGACCATAGGATACAGCTGAGTAAGGACGCCCTTTTGAATGGCTTGACGCAGACCCTTCTCTACCGAAGGAATGAACTGACGGGGAACCGTGCCGCCCACTACCGCGTCAACAAATTCAAACACGCCGTCGGCTGCGCCCGGCTCGAAGCGAACTTTGCAGTGACCGTACTGTCCTGCGCCGCCCGATTGCTTCTTGTGCTTGCCTTCCGCCTCGACCGACTTGCGAATGGTCTCACGGTAGGGGATACGCGGATCTTGAAGCACGGCTTCGCAGTTGAACTTGGATTTAAGTTTCTTGCAGATAACGTCCAATTGAGTGTCGCCGAGACCGCTGAGGATCATCTCGCCCGTCTCGGGGTCCTTGGTGACGGTGAAAGCGATATCTTCGTCTTTAAGTTTGGAAAGACCGCCGAACACCTTGTCCTCGTCGCCCTTCTTGGCGGCATACACCGCGCGCGAATAGACGGGACGGGGCAGCTGAACGGGTTTGAGTTCCACCTCGCCGCTCTCGCACAGAACGTCGCCCGTCCCCGTTGCGGAAAGCTTGGCAAGTGCCGCTATATCGCCTGCGCAAGCTGCGTCTGCGGGTTCCTGCTTCTTGCCCTTCATATAATATACCTGAGATATCTTCTCGTTGGAGGAGCTGTTGAGATTTCTCAACGTAATGCCGCTCTTCAATGTGCCGCTGACGACCTTGAAGATGGACAGTCTGCCCACAAACGGGTCGGCGATAGTCTTGAACACGCGAAGAATAACGGGAGCGTTGGCGTCGGGCAATATCTTGTTGCCGTTGACGTCCGTCGTGGGACGCGCCTCGGGGCTTGGAAGAGTGCCGACGATGAAATCCAACAGTTGATTGACGCCCTGACGTTGAAGAGCGCTGCCCGCCAACACGGGGACAGTCTCGCCGTTGAGCAAAGTTGCGGCAAAACCGCGCGTTATCTCTTCCGCGGTGAGTTCTTCTCCGTCAAAGAACTTCATCATCAATTCGTCGTCGCTCTCGGCGGCTATCTCCACTATGGAAGAGCGCACGTTCTCATACTCGCCTTGCAGACTTGCGGGTATTGCTCCGCCGTTGCCCGCGAAACTGACGTACTCGCCGCTGACGGCATTGACATAGCCCACCATCTTGTGACCGTTGAGTTCCGGCACGATAATGGAAGATACCTTGTTGAAACGTTCCTTGATAGCATCGACCGTAGCTTGGAAATTGCTGTTCTCCTTGTCTATGCCGTTGACGAACAGCACGGCGGGGATCTTATGCTCCAAGCAATACTCCAAAGCCTTCTCCGTGCCGACGCTCATAGAACCCGTGGCGCTCGTAACGATAACGGCGCTGTCCGCCGCGGTCAACGCTTCGAGCATCTCGCACTCGAAGTCAAAGTATCCGGGAACGTCTATAACGTTAATCTTGGTCCCCTTGTAATTGCAATTGGCTACCGACAGCGAAATGGATATGCGACGGGATATCTCTTCCGGATCGAAGTCCATAGTAGAGTTGCCGTCGTCTACCTTTCCGAATCTGTCCAGCGCGCCCGCATTGTACAAAAGCGCCTCGGCAAGGGTCGTTTTGCCCTCGCCGCTATGACCGATCAATGCAACGTTGCGTATGTCTTTCGCGAAAACTGCCATGTTAGTTAGTACTCCTAATAATAAAATTCGTTATTGAAAGTTTGCCCATAATTGCCATTATAAACAAACAACTATTTATGATTATACACTAACCGACACATTTTTTCAAGGGGTTACGGCATTTTATTCGGTAAAAAATGCGTATTTTTCGCTGAGATCGTTGCCGTCGAGATCAATTACGCGCGTGACGCTGTCCTCGCGAGGGTATTTGCGGTAGGTTTTGCGGATACGTCTTGCAACGCCTTCGAGGCTGTCGAATATCTTGACGTTGGGAAAAACGCGCGCAAAACAATGCTTGTACATATTCATACTGCTGTCGGCAAGGGCTATGCAATCGAAATTGCCGCTGTGACACTCGCACATATCCGATATATAGCGGACGATATTTCTGTCGTTGCCCTCCTCCGCAAGCAAAGGAAACTGCGGCATAGGCAGCACTATCAAGCCGGGCAAAGTCTGATTGCGCAGGGCGAACGCGTCCCCCACAAGGAGCACGTGCGAAGCCGTGTATGTGGACGCGTGAAGAACGGGCGCGTCGCAACCGAAAAGAGTGACGGGCGAACTTGCCGACAGCGCCTTGCAGCAGCGAGACGACAACGAGACGGAGCTGAATATCGCCGCGTCGCAACCCAAATCGGCAAGCAGCCGCACCGCTCGGCTGCCTGCGGTCATAAGTTCCGCGGGAGACCTGTCCCCCAAAGGAAAATAGCCGTCGCAGACGACGCAAATAAACTCGGCAGAAACGACCTGCTGCATTTTGATCAAGGTAGGCACAAATCCCACGCCGTCGTCGATGATCCCCAATCTGAGCATACTTATCCCTCCGCTTAGCTTGTCACATACATATTGTACGGGTTTGCCCTCCGCAAAATGTTGACAAAAGCAAAATATCACACAAAAACTTTGCACAATGTGGCTCAAAACTGTTGCGAAAAAGCCGGAAGTATGCTAATATAAATAGGCAAAATTATTAGTGGTACTATGAATTTAAGGAGATACTAATGCCTAACATCAAATCCGCAGAAAAAAGAGTTTCTGTATCCGCAACCAAAAAACTTCAAAATCAGATGATCCGTTCTCAAATGCAGACGGCAGTGAGGAAGTTCAACGCCGCTATCGCCGAGGGCGATGTGGAATCGGCTAAGAAGTTGCTGCCCGTTGCCTCTTCCAAGATAGACAACGCCGCAGTCAAGAACGTTATCCACAAGAACGCCGCCAACCGCAAGAAGGCTCAAATAGCAAAGGCGCTCAGCCAACTCGAACGCGGAATAGTCGTCGTCAAGGTGGACGCAAAGACATTGAAGCAAGCAGAACAAAAGGCTGCCGCTCAACGCAAAGCGGAAGAAGCGGAAGCTATCAAGGCGCAGCGCAACGAAGCCAAGAAGGCAAAGGAAGCCGCAAAAGCTCCCGCTGCCAAGAAGTCTGCCGCCAAGAAAGCCACCACTCCCAAAGCTCCCGAAAAGAAAGAGGAAGCCCCCAAAAAGCGCGCAAGCAAGAAGGCTGCTCCCGCTGCACCCGCAGAGACGGAAGACGAAATCAAGTAAGTTGCACAATAATGACAATCCCCGCACCACCGGCGCGGGGATTTTTTTTTGTACTCTATGGCAAATGTTAATAAAAGAAGAAGGTGAAGTTTGCACTTCGTGCAAGTGAAGTTGCCTTGCGGCAGTGAAGTTTCGGCTAACGTCGAAGTGAAGTTTGCGACTGCGTCGCAAGTTTCGGTTGGACATTAATTA
Source organism: uncultured Clostridia bacterium (assembly GCA_947625185.1). Lineage (GTDB taxonomy): Bacteria > Bacillota > Clostridia > Christensenellales > CAG-314 > Fimimonas. The sequence continues at coordinate 18,990 of CANQNJ010000024.1, read as the reverse complement.
AAGCATCTTATTTTTTGACGCAGCTTATCTTGGGATAGTTATAATATGCGCATATACCGTCCCCGTCGGCAACAACGCGGGGATTTTTTTATGGCAAGGTTGGAAGTCGGCAGGATGTTCCGACCACTGTAACCACCTTGTCACGCCCCTCTGTCTCGTTCTCCCAAGCAGTGACATTCGCACTACATGGGTCCCCATTTGTGGCGGGCCTCCTTTTCTTAGTTTTTTTCCGTCAATCCCTTCCACCGCAAGCGGTCCCCCTTCCCTTAGGCGTAAGATAATTTATTGCACAATACAATCTATGCACGCCGAAGGGACGGTTTAATACACAGTTGCCGACTTGCTACATATGAATAGGACAATAAGCAATTTCAAAGTAACTATGGAAATTTCCTCTTGTTCTGACCGCAGGTGATAGATTTGCACCCACAACCCGAATCGTTCCTTCTGCCCCTTTGAGGGGCATAAGGGAAGGGGGACCGCGTTAGCGGTGGAAGGGATTGATAGGGTGGGTATAGTGTCAAAGAAAAGGTTTAATCCACAGTTGCCGACTTGCTCCCCGCGGCCAGGGGCGAGTGGACGAGGACGTTTTGCAACATTGGGCGTATGCACAAACATAGAGCCTTCTATACCCCAATATTTCTGACAGAACATTTTAACAACAAACAAGAGCCTCGAAAAATCGAGGCTCTTGACACCTTTATTTGCAGAGGAGCAAATTCGGTTTTTTTGTTAGGCTGTAAACTCTACATCAAGGATAGAGAATGTACCTTCGGCTGCTCCGTTGGTAGCAGAGTCAATAACAACAAGCAATTGCTGTATTTGCGTGAAATCTTTGCCACTCTTATTGGCACTGAAATCCAACGTAAAGGTGTCTTCGCCGCCGGTAAGATTAAATCTGTCCTCTTTACCTACGAACTTCAACAAAATTTCTTTGCCGGCAGTTCCCTTTACTTTGAAAACTACCTTGTTCATATTGGCGAGTTCACTTCCAAGCACATTGGTGAAGAGGAAATTGTATTGTCCTACCTTTTTGTAAGCAATGTCAAATCCCGCACCACTCGCTTGCTTTGTTACGGTATAGTAATCTTTGTCCTTGTCAAGAGGTCTCCAACCGCCTGTTACTTTGTGATTTTGTGCGGTGATCTCATTGTATGTTTCAACGAACTCTGCGCTGATAAGATCAAATTCGCCTGTCAAAGGTTGATTGTCCTTAGAGTTAGCGCAAATCAATACTTCGAGATTCTGTTCAAGATTTTGATTGGCGAGTTTCTCTGCATATCCCAAATCAAAGACATCATTAGCCCCCGTCAAGTCAAATCTTAATTCTTTTCCGAGGAATTTGAACAAAATTTCTTTGCCGGCTTCACCCTTAACCGTAAATCTTATTGTATCGAAGTCCATAATCTTGGAACCCTTTACATAAGTGCGAAGGAATTGATATTGTCCGGTTTTGTTAAACTGTACTTTGAAACCGTCTCCGTTTGCAGTCACTGTATAAGTTCCGGCATCCATAGGTTTCCAACCCTTTGTAATCTTGGTGTTATCTGCCGTGATTACGTTGAGATCGGGATCCACAGTAGGAGTACCTTCTTCAAATTCGGCGCTGATGATTTCAAAAGAGCCTGTCGTATGACCTTCGGCTCTATTTGCACAAAGAACTATGTCGTTATTTGTGTTAAAGTTTGTGCTTGCAATTTTGCTCGTATAATCGACAACAAATTCGGTTTCTTCCGCAGTAAGCACATGCTTTGTCTCAATTTCAAGGAATTTAACGGAAAATTCTTCACCGGCAGTTCCCTTTATAACAACTTTAAGCAAACCGAGATTGGCAAGTTCGGCGCCCTTTACCGTTCCCAAAAGGAATTGCCATTGATTTTTGTCATACGTCACGTTGACTTTGCCGTCGGCTCCCGCAGTAGCGGTATAGGTTCCCGCGTCCATAGGATGCCACTTGGTAACGGAATGATTACTCGTCGTAATTTCATTGAGGTTGGGGTCTGGCTGCGGAGTTACCGCGTCGGTGCCGAATTCTACGTTAACGATTGTGAATTCGCCCGTTGCAGTCTTGTTGCCGCCCTCAGCCATAATCACGATGGGTTCTTCAACGTCAAAAGTTTTACCTGCAACATAGGAAGAAATGTCGATCGTGAACTCATCGTCGCCACCCGTAAGGACTGCGTCCGTCTCGATCGGTTTTTGTTGATCGAAGGGTTTGAGGATAAGTTTTGTACCATTGGTGCCGCGGATCGTAAACTTGATCGTGGTCATATCGGCGATAGCGGAACCTTTGACCAAAGCTTTAACTGTGGGATATTCAAATCCATTCTTGTCGAAGGAAACTTTGAACGAACCGTCGCTTTGCTTTTCAACGTCGTAGACGCTGTCTCCGCCGTCATACCAAGCCTTGTTGACAGTCTTGTTTGTTGCGGTGATCTCGTTGACTTCCAACGTCGGAGTGGGAGTGTCGTTCTTGGCTTCTTCCGTAGAGAATTCGGCAAGGCTGATCTCCAACTCGGCAGTGCCGGACTTTGCGCCGTTAAGAGCAATAATGGCAACTCTGTTGTCGCTTGTGGAAGCATCCTTCTGAGAGAAGTCCGCATCCGCGCGCGACGCCTGTGCAGAGATATCGAATTCGAAGTGCTGAACCGTACCGTCAAACGTTACATCGAAATCATGGTAATCGAGAGGCTTGATAAGAGCCGTCGTGCCCGCTGTACCCTTGATGTCGATGCGGAAGCTCTTCATCGTGGCAAGCGCGTCGCCGTAAATATAGGATATCATCGCCGTCCACGCGGTATCGCCCTCTACGGAGTCCTTGTCTACAACTGCCTTGACAGAAGATGCGTCCTTGGTGATCGTGTAGACGCCCATACCGCCGTCTTCCCAATCAACAACAGATGTATCGTCAGCGGTTATTTCCTTCCAAACGTGATCTGCCGGCTTGGAAGGCTCGGGCAGCTTAATAGTGTTGGCTGCAACGGGGTCTTCGCTGGACAGATAGAACTCTGAGAAAGTGATGCTTCCCTTTGCCGTGGCATCACCGGGATCGGCGAATACGCGCAAAGCGCTCGCCTTGGAGAGGTCGTACGGCTTGCTGGTCGTGTACTGACCGAGAGTCCATTCGTAGGTGGCGTAATCGCCGCCGACTTGGATAGTCACTTCCGCAGTAGCGGGGGCGTCGCTGCCTTCGAACTTAAACATAAGTTCCGGCGTAGCTTGGTCGGAAGTCATCTTGACCTTGGCGACAAGTTTCTTGATCTTGGCAAGATCGTCAATAGGATCAACCATTGTTCTGGTGAAGAGCTGATATGTGTCGCTCTTCTCATAATCTACCTGCAACGATCCGTCGGTATTGTTGGAAATCGTGTAGTTGGTCTCGTCATTGAAACCGTCCCAATCCGCCGCATTGAGCAGGTCGATCTTAACGTTTTTGTCGTCTTTTTTCGGATCGTCCGGTTTGCAAGCGACGACAAGAACGGCAGATACAACCATCAGAACGCTAAGCAGAATGGCAAGTGCAATTCTTTTTGCTTTCATTGTTTTTCTCCTTTTGATTTTTTTTGTATTTTTTGTATTTCTACTCGGCAGAGCCGAATTGATACCTTTGTATCAGTATGCGCAAAAATAGCTTTGCGCATTTGTCCGAAAGGCAATTTGTCAGCGTTTAAGCAGCGTCTCCTCGGTATCGTAGTCGAACAGCTGAATGTGCTGCGTATCCACATATACCATAATCTTGTCCTCGGAGTCCACTCTGCAACGGGAACCGCCGCGCACCACTATCTCGCCGTCGGTGCCGTCTATGGAACAGTAGATAAGAGTCTCGTTGCCCAACTTCTCGGTGACGTTGACCGTCGCCTTGATGGCAGCGTCGGGATAACGCTCTGCCCACTCTTCGCCGTAGTGAACGTCCTCGGGACGAACGCCCAAAACAAACTGACGCTTGTTTACTTCCTCTACGGTGAGGCGCTTGACTGTCTCCGGATGGATGAGCAAGCGGTTGCGGCCTATACGAGCATAGAGCTTGCTGTCCTTGCCCTCGCCCTCTTCTTCCATAGTGACGTCGAGGAAGTTCATCTGCGGCGTGCCGATAAAGCCCGCGACAAACTTGTTGGCAGGATAGGAATAGAGGTTATCGGGGGTGTCCACTTGCTGAATGAGACCGTCCTTCATAACTACTATACGAGTACCCATCGTCATAGCTTCGGTCTGGTCGTGGGTGACGTAAATGAAGGTGGCTTGCAATTGATTGTGCAGCTTGATGATCTCCGTACGCATCTGAGTACGCATCTTGGCGTCCAGGTTACTGAGAGGCTCGTCCAACAGGAATACCTTGGGATCGCGAACTATCGCGCGCCCGAGAGCAACACGTTGGCGCTGACCGCCGGAAAGGTTCTTCGGTTTGCGATCGAGATAATCTTCAAGCCCGAGGATCTTTGCCGCAGCCTTGACCTTTTGTTCGATTTCCTTCTTGGGGACCTTTCTCAAACGCAGTCCGAAAGACATATTCTCGAATACGGTCATATAAGGGTACAAAGCATAGTTCTGGAACACCATCGCTATGTCTCTGTCTTTGGGTTCCACATTGTTGACGCGTCTGTCGTCGATGTACAGATCGCCCTCGCTGATCTCTTCCAGACCGGCAATCATACGAAGCGTTGTCGATTTGCCGCAGCCGGAAGGTCCTACGAATACCACGAATTCCTTGTCGTGGATTTCGAGGTTGAAGTCGTGAACCGCACGGACTCCGCCGGGGTACACTTTTGCGATGTTTTTGAGTGATATGTTTGCCATTTGCTCCTCCTTTATGTAAATGGTGACGGTATTCCGTCAAAATTTTCAATAATTTATTTCGCCGAAGCGATATTGCCTAATCTTGTTGCTTGGGGGTGAAACCCAATATCCTCATGCCTCTGCGTATCTCCGTAAGGGCGTTGAAGTTCTTCCATACGGTGCGCTTGTAATGATTGGCGCCCATAAGCAGCGTTATGCCCTTGTCTATGCTGATGTAGCATTCCGCCGTCCAACCGACGGAAGGATTGAAACTGTCGTACAGCCCGTACTTGCCCGTGAGAGCCTCGTACCGACGAAATCTGTCAAGCACGGCTATCGATTCGTCCGGGGTGAAAACTATGCTTCCGAGCGCGGCGTAGGGCGCCACGGTGCCGTCGGAAAGGTTCTCCGTATTGTTGTTGCCGCTGGGTATGGAACCTATGCGTCCCTTGTATCCGCCCGGGACGGCGCAGCTGGACAAGCCCCATATGCCGTCAGGATACAGCTGCGGTTGCGACGCACAGAACAATCTGTCGTTGACGCTCGCCGTTACGGAATTGGCAAACCAATCAAATCCCTGCCCGTCCACCTTGCCTTCGAAGTCTACAAAAGCGTGACTGAATTGATGAGTGAACAAGGTGCCGCACCAAGTGTAAACGAAATCTTCGCCGTTTGCCGCCTTTCCGTGCAATCTGCCGAAACTTTCGTAAGCCTCGCGCGCGAAATCCGCACCGTTGCCCGCCGCCGCAAGAACGTACAGTATCAATTGCTCGGCATAGTAGTCCCACCACGCCTGCATGCCTGTATCGTACCGCGCCATATGGAACAGCTTGCGATCGGCGTCGTAAAAATACGACCAATCCGCACGACCCACCAACTTGCGCGCAAGTTTGAGAGTGTTGCTGCCGAAGTAGTTGCCCGCGGTCAACGCGCCGCAGAACAGCAACGCCGTATCTATCGTGGACAATTCGCAATTGTGATAGCGCTTGCCCGTATTCAATTCGTAGAAGTGATACAGAAAGCCGTGATCCTGCTCCAACGCGAGAAGCGTCTCCAATGCGGAATCGCAGACGGACTTAGCCAAGCTGAAATCTATCCACTTGAAATCCACTCCCACCGCCATCGCCGCCAACATAAAGCCGTTTGCGGCTACGGAACACTTGTGCTTGATATCCGGCATACGGTCGGGCATCAACCCGTACGTCGTCCTGCCGCGCGAAAAGTTGTCGAAAAAGTAACGAAAACACGCGTGCATTTCTTCGATCATCGGCTGATCTTTTTGCCCGAGTTTCATATATTTGCGCCCTTGGGCGGAGCGCGCCGCAATCTGCTCGTTGCAGATGTCTTCAAAAGTCCTCATAAACTCCTATGCGGCGGTGAACCCCAAAACATCAAGACCATTTGCGATGTATTCGTTGGCGTTAAGCAGATCCCACACGCCGTCGCACTTGTAGTTATACAGCATCAAAAGAGATATTCCCTTGTCGATACCGATGTAATCCGTTGCGTAATACCTTCTGTCCAGGTTGTAGCTGTCCAGAAGCCCGTACTTGCCGTTGAGCAAGCGGAGACTCTGATAGTATTTGAGCGCTTTGAGCGATTGCTCGGGCGTAAATACCACGCTGCCTATCGCGCCGCAGGGGGCAACGGTCCCCTGAATAAGATCGTAAGAGGGATTGGCGGAAGAACTCCATCCGCGCGGAGGACATCCGAGTTCTCCGCTGTATCCGGTCGGAGAATCGCACGCCGTCAAGCCCCAACCGCCCTCTTTGTACGTTTCGGACAGATTGACGTTGTCGCGGCAGTATTCATAGGCTGCCAACGACGCCTGAACGGAGTTATCCCACCAATCGGTGCCGTTCTTGTCCTTCTTGTTGCGGAAGTCGATAAAGGCGTGACTGAATTGATAGGTGAATATGCTGCCGAACCAACTGTAATAGAATTTGTGTCCCTTGTAGTTGCCTTCCGCGCGAGTAAAGTCGTAATACTCCTTGTCGTCCAGACGGTATTCTTCGGTGGGGCTGCCCGCACCGAGGACGTATATCATCAGCTGCTCGGCATAGTAGTCCCAAGGCGTTACGGGATTGCCGCTTGCGTTAAATGTCATGGCAATGTAGCGCTTGCCGCTGCGCGTCATACGCATAGACGTCCAATCGACGTTGGCGTATATCTCGTTGGCAAGCTGCTCCACTTCGCCGCCGAAATACTCTCCTGCGGTAAGCGCGCCGCACAGCATTATCGCCGTGTCGATGGAGGATATCTCGCTGCCGCTCATCGGGACGGCAGAGTTCATATTGAGGAAATGGGTAAAGAATCCGTGCTGAGTTGCCTTGCTGCCGTTTGTCTGCAATCTGAGCAATGTCTGCAACGTACCCTTGGCTCGCGTTTCGGCGTCAGCTTTGGAAACATACCCCTCTTCGACTCCGACGACATATGCCGCCAATCCGAATCCGACGGAGGCTATGGACGCGCCTGCGCCTTGGGTGACGCCCGCACGGTCGGCGATAAGTCCGTACGCGGGAGAATTATCCGCGGTTTGCGCTTCGTTCCAGAAGAAATCGAAGCAGCCCTTCATTTCTTGTTGTATCTGCTCGGAGTAGTCTTTGAGCAACTGCTCCTTGCCCGGCTCGCCGCACGCCGCAAGGCAACACAGAGTTGCAACTATAAGCGCGAACGAGCAAATAATTTTCCAAAAACGTTTCATAAATTTCCTCGCAGATTATTCGCCTGTGATGCCCGCCTTGTCGATACCGTCGACAAAGTACTTTTGAGTGAAGAAGTACATTATGATAAGGGGCAAAACATTGAGCAATGTTCCTGCCATATAGATAGCCTCGCTTACGGACTTGCCCGTGGTAGTACTCGGGAACAACTGAGAGTATGTGGCTTGGAATTTTTCCAATTCCAACGGCAGCAAACGTACGCTGTCGCCCAAATATACCGTTGCAAGCACCGTTTCGTTGTAGTACCACACTACCGACAGCAGGAAGCTGAGCAATATAGCGGGAACTGCCGCTGGGATACCTATACGCGTAAATATCTGGAATGAGTTAGCGCCGTCTATCTTTGCCGCCTCCACCACGGAATCGGGTATGCCGCGGAAGAATTGGTAGAAGATAAGTATGAATACGGCGGACTTGATGCCTTGTCCCAATGCGGCGGGAACAATGTAACTCAACACGTTGCCTGCAAAGCCGAACTTGGTGAAGGTGATCAGTTGCGGCATCATAGTAAGTTGCGGCGGAATGATAAAGGTGAGTATTATCATACCGAAGATGATCTTCTTGCCGGGGAAACGGAACCGAGCCAATCCGTAAGCAGTCAATCCGCATGCAACCGTCTGGAAGATGGAAGGCAATACGGAGACATACGCCGTTTGCAGCAATGTATTGAAGAAATTGAGGGTTTGCGACGCTTCGCGGTAGTTGCTCCATTTCCACTCGGTAGGCCAATACGTAACCAACGGGTTGGCGACGTCGCTCTCGCCCATCAACGAATAGGCAAGCATATACAGCATCGGGTAGATGTACACGAAGCCGAACAGTATAAGCAATGCGTAGCAAATTATCAATTGCAATGCGCCCTTCTTCTCGTTGTTACCGAGAAGCGCCGTTTTCCACTCGTCCTTGGTGCGCTTGCGGAAGAAATGAGCGAAACGGCTGCGCATCAGCTGAACTTCGTCGACGGTTTCTTCTTCATCCTCGAATATTGCTTGCGGCTCGTCGTCCGTCTGCGTCTGAGCAGGTTCCAGATCGTCCTGCACTGCGGCAAGTTGTTCAAGTTCCTCCTCGTCCTCGGCAGCTTCGAGTTGGTCAAATTGCTGCATTTCGTCGCCGACAGTCTCTCGTGCGGCGCGTTTGGCGCGGCGATCCGCTCTCTTGCTGTCAAGTTTAAGTTTCGCCTCGGTAAGCAACGACCATATCATTCGGAAAAAGATGCCGACGTTCTTGAAGAACCGGACTGTCTTGTGCCAGGCGTTTACCCAGAAGTCGCGTATGCGCTTGCCGAGATTGACGAAGTATGCGCGAATCTTGCGGCCGAGACCGACAAAAAAGTCTTTGAAACGGGTGCCGAAGCTTTCCTTTTCCTCGTCGGGTTGCAATTGTTCGTCCGCTTGGGGCGCGTTGTCGACGACCTGCTGTTCGGGCTTATCGTCGATAGGCGCGGAAGGAGTACGTTTTTTACTCATCTTCTTACCCTCCTTTCGTGTTTTTTGAAGACAAGCACGGCAAGTCCGAGCAATGCCAACATCACTATGAAGTAGATCCAGGCTGTCGCAGAAGCATATCCGTAACCGTATTCGGCGCCGTTCATATATACCTTGGTAATACGGGTAATGATCGGGTTAAGGGAGAATACGGACTGCATCACCACGGTAAATACGACATTGAGTACTATCGTGGGGTTAAGCGCGGGTAAGGTCAACTTCCAGAACATCTCCCACTTGGACGCGCCGTCTATCTGCGCCGCCTCGTACATATTCTTGTCCATCTTTTGCAGACCCGTCATAAATACCAGAATCTGTATGCCGCTGAACCACAGGATCATTATGAATTCGCTTGTGAGGAATTGCAGAGCATCCAGCAAGAAATCGGGCACCGTACCGGCAAGAGCTTCGAAATTGATGAGTTGCTCCACGCCCGGGAAGGACGCAACGCCCTGATCGATGAATATGCTCATTACCGGTCCGCTCGTAATGATGACGGGCAGGAAGAATACCGTACGGAAAAATCCCGTCCCTTTAAGCTTGCTGTTGAGCAACATCGCGAGTATCAACGAAACGACGGTGATAACGGGGACGTACAGCACCAGCTTGATGGCGTAATCTTCAAGTCCCTGCAAGAAGTCGGCGTCCTGCGATAGCGCTTGCACATAGTGAGAAAAGCCCACTCCGTCCAACTCGAACGCGCCTTCCTGAACGGTTACGTTGTTGAAACTGAAAATAAACGTCTGAATGATCGGGTACAGCGTAAACGCCATAAAGCCCACAAGCCAGAGAGCACAGAACGCATATCCGGACAGCACCTCTGAACGTGAATATTGAATTTTCGGTTTGTTTGATTTTTTCATTGTAGTAGCTATTGTTGTGTGTTCAGCGAACTGCCGCTGCCGACATCGCTTCGATCAAAGCGCCTTGGTAGGTAATGGGGTTTGCAGAATAGTTGACGACTGTTTTGACTCCGTTGGAGTAGGTGTTGACATATACGTTGTCCGCCACCTTGTCACGGCGAACGATCTGTTGTCCGACAACCTCGCGAAGCACATTGCTGACTTGCTCGTAAGTATCGCGCACTTTGTAGTTCCAAACGCCGAATGAAGAAGTAAAGATACATTGACTGTCCGTGCCGTAAAGTTCGATGGGATCCTCGTCCGTGAGTATGAAAGACGGATACACGTTGCTGTCGATCAATTTGAGAACGAGCGTCTGCCCCGTATAATCGAGGTTGAGCGCCTCGGAATACATCGGAATGCTGCCGCCGAGAACCATCTGCAAGAAAGGTACGCTTTCCGTCTCGATGAGATACGAGGAGTACTCGATGGGCGTGTCGATATAGCTGTCTATCACGCCGAACATATAGTCATTGGGGTTGGAAAGCGCCACGGGCAATTGCACGTCGCCTATAAGACGGACGCTGTCGGCTATCAAATCGGAACGCGAGAACACCTCGGACTTGTATCCGCTGAAAAGCATCGCGCCGATATTGGCGGCGTCGATACCCGCGTAAAAGCCCGACAGCTTGTTTACGTCGGAACGAAGCAATTGCTCGGTGTACGAGGGTTTGATAAGACGGAACGTCACGCCCGAACCCGCGCGAGTATCCGCGAGAGTTACGAACTGTTCGGAAATGTTTTGCAACAATCTGCTGTTGGAGACGCTTGCCATATCGTGCAGTCGAACGTAATCCACCGCAAAACTCATAGGTACGTCCATATTGTTGAGATCCTCGCCGAGCTTGCGGTAGGAGGACTTGCCCGCCATCGGGAACACGGAGGGATCCGCTCCGCCCAGACCGTTGCGCTGATAACCCGTAAGGGAGACGCTGAGACCGTCGCAGTAATAGCTGACTTCCTTGGCGACATTCAACACGTACTCCGGCGTTGTCATCTTGACTGTCTGGCGTCCGAACATACTTTCCTTGTTCTCCGCCATCAGGAACTGCAAACGCAGTCCGACGGTGGAGATATCTTTTTGATTGATATCCAACATATCGCGATACACCTTGGCTACGTCGGCGATATTGACGCCCTCGTCCATAAGAGTGTATGTGACCTGCGCGTCGAATACGTTGCGATCCGCCTGCAATTCGTAACTGCTCTTGGCGGGATCGCCGCTGTCGTCATAGTAACGCGTGTACGGTTCACGATAAATGAAGGTAAAATTGGCTCTGTTGTAGGGGTCCTGCCCTATTCCGCTGACAGACGCATTTGCCTTGGCGTATTCCGCTCCGCCCGTCACCGTTACGACGGTGCCTCCGTCGGGATACATTGTGGCTATCACCGGCATAGTGGCGCGCTTGGGTTGATTGGCGCGCGCGGAAGGCGTCGTCAGACCGTAGTCGTCGCCGTAGATGCGCTGAGAATAATCCTTGGTCGCATTGGAACGGATGGAAAGGTCGATGAGCGCTCCGCTGCCGTCCGGTATAAATATCTGTCCCTCAGTCTGGTTGAAACTGCTGTCGAAATAGGGGAACAAGGATATCTGTTCCAGACGCATATCGGGAGAACTCTCCACGATAGAACTATCGGGAATTGTCGCCTTGATAACGTTGCCGTCGAAACGCACTTGAAGCGTGAAACTTATGCCTATGTTGCCGGCGAGACGGATCTTAGCATCGAAACCGTCGTCGCGCTTTTTGAAATCGCGCACAGGCTCGTCCGCGAGTTCCGTAATGGCTGCCGTCCTGGGTATCTTATTGAGACTGTTGGCGTTGCGGTAGGTGATTGTAAGTCCGTCCGTCACCATTGCACCGTTGAAAGAGTCGATCTCCCATCCGTCGTCTATTTCGCCGCTCTCCGAGACGTGTCTGTTGCCGCTGTACCAGGTGCGTCCGCCCTTGGTGACTGACATATTGAGATTTTGCGTGTTGACGGATAACTTTGCGCCGCCTACATCCAACGTGTAGATCTCCGCAGCGACTCCGCCCTCTTCATCGGGATTAACCGCGGGGTCGTCTGCGAATACCACTCCGAGAGTGACGGAACACGCTACCACGATACAGAGAAGTAAAAATATCAGTTTCTTACGCATGAGTGAATATCTCCCTGAACAGTGACGCAAAGTAACCGAAGAATTGGGTTAACAACATGCGCAGTACAATGACAAACAGTATTGCCATGACGAAGGCAAACAATGTCAGAATTATATTCTTTATCGCCTGCCAGAAAGTGTAATCGTGCAGTTCCATTATCGTACGGAAAACGCACACCGCGCTCCAACCGTAGACAATTATCATCATCAGATCGTATATTATCTGTTCGTTGTAGGTAAGGAATCTGCTTATGACGAACATCGGCAACGCCAATATCAGATAGGGCGCAAGCGCGTAAATGAAGGTGATGAAGCAGTATTTCAGTTTACCTTCGCCGTCCGTTACCGTACTGACAAAGTAGTTGCACAGTACCAATGCGAACAATATCGCGGTGGACGTGAGTACTATACGCAGCGCGTTGCTGTTGTAAACGCTGTTGTTGTTGAACAGATAACCCGTCACCAACACATTGAGCAACTGCAATATGACGAACCATACATACAACGCCGCCGCAGACCATACGCTCGTTGCGCTATGATACTTTGTCTGATACACCGCGTCGGGAGCGGATTTGAAGTAATTCTTGGTGTAGAGAAGTTCGCGAACGACCCTGCTGTTGGTGACCTTACTTACGCCATTCTTGACGGGTTGAAGAAGTTTCGGTTTCTTCTTATTCAAGATCTTCCACACTACCACCGCCGCCACGATAACCAATATGACGGATACGATCCAGGCGATGTTTCTTTGCAGCCAATCGTTGCGTATCTCCCAATACGCCTCCGAATAACCTTCCTTGTCCTCTGCCAACTTGAACTGTTGAAGAGCCGTTTCGTAATCGCCGCGCTTCATACTTGCGCGGGCAAGAGCCTTGTATGAGACGATGAAACTGCTGTTGAGTTGCAGAATATCCTTCCACATACGCTCGCCTTCGAGATACAGTCCGTCCTTGTAGTACTTGACCGCTTCGAAAACCTTGTCGGCGAACTCCGTGCGTCCATATCTGACCGCCATACCGTATTTCTTGTCCAACGCGATGAGCGTTCCGTCCGAAAGCACGTCGATGGCAACGGGTGTGTCCAGACTGCCCAGACGTTCGTCGATATCCTCTCCGCCGAAACGGAACAGCAAATCGCCGTAACTGTCAAATACCGCTATGTAACCGTCGGAATCCACCGAATAGATATTCTCCGATTCGTCGATGGTCACCGCCACCGTCTTGGGATAATTGACCGCGGGAGACATAATTGCGTTGCCCAACGTATTGAGCTTCTTGACGGAATTACGCGAAGCCGTCTCCGTAACGGTGTAGATCAATCCGCGATCGTTGATGGCGACGTTCGTAGGAGAACGCGGCGCGGCAAGGAAAGTACTCTTCTGTTCCTCAGAGAAGAACAGGTTCTGCAACAGCGATTGGAATGTGGCTTGCGTCTCGTTTGCGCCGACATATCCGATAAATTCTCCGTCCAGGTTCAGCTGCATAAGACCGCTTGCGCAACCCGTGCTGACCACATAGAGATTGCCGCGACTGTCCACCGTCAGTTTGGCGGGGACAAAGGGCGTATCGGCGCCGACGAGAGGATTGTCGGGTTTGCCGATCTCACGTATCAGTTCGTAACCGTCCTTGGAGTAAACGTAAATCTTGTTGTTGCCGCTGTCCGCCACGAATAACCGCTCGTTATCTATTGCCACACCGCTGGGAGTTGATAACGTTCCTGCACCGATAACCTGCCGCAACTCTCCGTCCAACGTAAGCACCGCCACATATTTTGCAGCGGAATCAGCCACATAGACCAAGCCCGCACTCTCGTCGATAGCCATATCTTCCGGACTTGCCTTCTTGTCGGCGGAGACGGACGGTATGTCGATTTTGCCGACGGGAGAATACGCCGTCTGCGTAGGCACGACGCTCCCTTCCGGACCGATTGTTTCGGTGGAATAGGGCACGGCAAAGGCAATCGAAGGCATGGCGAACACGGTGATCGTCGCTAAGACAAGGATTGCAATTACTATATACCAACGTTTCACAAAGAAACCTCCGTAACTTCTTTTCGTAAATTTGCCTTTTGTTTTTACTTGATACCCGAGTGCGCCATAGTGTCCATAACCTTGCTCTGCATGCAGATGAAGATGATGAGGTTAGGTAAGAACATTATCAAAGCGCTTGCTGCCGTTATACCCTGCGTCACGGTAGTACTGCCGCCCGAAGAGAACGTAGTGATATAGTACGCAAAGGTTTTGAGACTTTCGTTATTGATGTACAGCGTAGAAGCCTCCACATTGCCCCATGCCGATTGGAAGGAAAGTATCGCCACCGTCGCTATTGCCGGTCGTACCATTGGAATGATAACCTTGAACAATATCGTCCACTCTCCCGCGCCGTCCATCTTTGCCGCTTCTATAAGCGGATCGGGGATCTGGTCCACGAACTGCTTTAACAGGAACACGCCTATGGGCATTGCGATAATGGGCAAGATATTGGCGATAAATCTATCCACCAATCCCAGATTGACGATGATGATGAAACGCGGTATCGACACTGCGATAGGCACAAACATCAACGCCAAAGTGTTGATCTCGAACAATAGATTTCTGCCGCGGAAATTCTTCTTGGAAAGCACATAGCCTGCCGATACGGCAAGGAATATACTGATAACTACCGTCAGTACGGTGACTATAACGGAGTTGAACAGATATCTCGACGCCGGAACGGAGGTGCCTGCCATCAACTCGAACAGCGCTTTGTAGTTGTCCCAGGTGGGATTCTTGACAAAGAAGCTGGGCGGAAACTTGAACAGCTCGTCCGCAGGTTTGAATGCCGTTGTAAAGATGTAAATTATGGGCAACACCATAAACACGGCAAAGGGCAACAAAATGATGTAGAATTTGAGTTGACTGATATGAAAATGCTTGGGGTTTATCTTTTTACCTTGAAATGATGCCATTTTTGCGCCTCCTTATCAGTCTTTCTCCGTCAAAATCGCACGGATGATCTTACTCAGCAGGTAAATAAGCAACAACAACACAACGCTTATCGCCGCGGCATAACCCATTTCGTAACGGATATAGCCGTAGTCCTCGATGTGGTTGACCATCAATTGACCCGCATAGTTGGGCGTCGGGTTGGAACCCGATAGCTGCACGCCTATCGCGCCCGCCTGGAACGTGTTGACAACCGCCATAACGGCGCCGAACAACAGTTGCGGTTTCATCGAAGGCAGCGTGACGTACCAAATTTCCTGCGCACGGTTTTTCATACCGTCCATGTACGCCGCCTCGTACAGCTCGGGATCGATGTTCAGTATACCTGAAAGCATTGCCAGGAAACCAACGCCCATACTTGACCAAACGGTGACGATGATCATGATTGTCATCAGGTATTCCTCGCTCTGCAACCATTGTATCGCTTCGGATATCACTCCCCATTTGAGCAAGATGGCGTTTAAGTAACCGTTGGGGTCTCCCGAGAATATCGTCGTCCACACCACTTGCATCGCAACGCCCGCCGTAAGCGAAGGCGAATAAATGAGCAATGCCAATATCGTGCGGGGCAGCTTGGGTACCTGCGCCAACATCCAGGCAAGCAGGAAGGAAAGCAGATAGCCCGTCGGTCCCGCGATAAGCGCGAACTTGATGGTATTGGGCAGTACCTTCTGCATAAACTCCTCGTCGCCGGTAAGCAACCTTATGTAGTTGTCGAAACCGATAAAGTGCGGAGAGCTGATGCTGTTGAAATCGGTAAAGGACAAACCTATGGCGATGATAACGGGCAATACGATAAATACCACAAAGGACAAAATGTATGGCGCTATCAGCAATGCCGTCATAAATCCGCTTCGTTTGCCGCCGATTTTATCTTTCTTCTTCAATTCCTGCCTCGTGGGAAGGCGCGCGGCTTTTTTCTTTTCGATTGTAGCTTCTGTCATAATAATCTCTCCCGCAATCAGTTATTACCGCGCTTCAACGCTTCTATTTCTTCGAGGGTGGTCAACTTGTACGGTTTGACAAGTTCGCCGTTCTTCATATAGCCGAATTCTTCCAACTTACGCACCAATTCTTTGTCGATCTTGGTCACAGCGTCCTCCACAGCCGAACGGGTGTTCTGACCGTTGATGACGATGTTGTTCCAAGCGTTGCTGAGTTCGCGTTCCAACATATACCATCCCGGCACCTTGGGAATCTCTCTCATCCATTTCCACTGTTCGAGGATCACTTTCTTGTCCGCGCTCGAAAAAGCAACGGAGTTGTTGAATGCTTCGAGATTGGCGCTGTTCCAGATGTATGCCTTGCCGTACAGCATCGTAAGACGGTTCATAAATTCCGTCTGAATATCCGCGCTCGACCACCATTTGAGCAACTCCCAACCGGCTGCGTCTTTGTTGTCGTCGCCGCTCTTCATAAGGGTCATCGATGTCGCGCTGCCCGTCTGCCAACGTTCTATCTCTCCGTCGGCGTTTCTGACGCCGGGCGACAGGGCGACGCCCCATTTGCCGGATATCTCCGGCGCCGCCATCGACAGACGAATATAGGTATCGAATGTGGATATGCCTATCGGCAGACTTCCGTTGCGGAAGTTATCGAAGAAATTGCTTATCTGCTGCGGAAGTCCGTACAGCGTGTACAGTTCCGTCATCAGCTTGATGGCATTGAGGCTGTTTTCTTCCGAAATGGTTGTTTTTGTAGCGTCGTCGCTGAACAGATTGCCGCCGTATTGATAAATAAAGGGAGCCGTCGTCATTATCGACTTGCTGGCGGTAGAACTGCTTAGCGGCACATAGAAATTGAGTCCCTGCCGCTGCAACTCGGGCAATATCTCTATCACTTCATCCCAAGTCTGCGGAAGATCCGAATCGTTGCCGTTGTATATGCCGAGACTGCCGAGGACGTCCTTGCGATAATACATAACGTAGAAGTCCTGCGTTTCGGGCAGAGCCAGACCTCTTCCGTCGGCGATCAGAGAAATGAACGCACCGCTGCTGAAACGGGATATCACTTCGCCGTAATCGTCAAACTTGGTAAGGTCGACGGTAAGATCTCTGATACCCATCTCGTACGGCAACCAGTTGGAAATGCCCATTACCGCATTGGGCGCGATATTGGCGGCGTTGCTCAGTATCAGCTTGCCTTCGTCGGCAAGAATGGAGAAACGCACCTTGTATCCCGTACGTTGGGTGAAGTCGCTTGCGTCTATCAGTTGCTGCATAAGATCTACATACTGACGTCCGCGCGCCACCCAAACCTCGATGGTGTCCTCCTCTTTGCTTGTGACGGAGTAGTCGGTGACGAAGCTCTTGAAGAACTTCTTGACGCCCTCCCAAAAGCTGAAAAAGCCGCTACGGCGTTTGAGTCCTGTTTCGGCGCCGTCGGGATAAATGACTATCTTATCGAGGTTCAACGGCGTGCTCTCTATGTCGGAGCGAGCGTTTGCAAGAGTCTGTACGATAGAGCCGCTGCCTTCGGACAACTGCGCGTAATTGTTGGCGATGAATTGAGGTTTCTCCAATAAGCCCTCGATTGCATTGATTGCCGCTTCGAAGTAGATTATCGCCTGATAGTTGACGTCTTTGGAACCGTTGATGCCGCGCATAACGTCGCTAAGCTCATACAGTTGATCTCTTATTTCTTCGAGCCTGTCCACCACTCCGGGATAGTCCGTATCGGGATTCCACTCTCTGTTGTTGTCCTGAATGGTACCCGCTATCTTTTTGAGGTCGAGATAAATACCGTTGAGGTCGTCTATGGAACGAGTGAGTTCCGTAAGGTGCTTTGCGGTCATACTGCCGTCGATCTTGACGGAAAGCAGGTGACTGCCCTTAGTGAGATAAATGCCGTACGGTTCGCCCGTCTTCTTGTTGCAAAGCGTCTCGACCTCGTAATTGTCTCCGTCTACGAAGGGGTAGCGCAACAATTCTCTGAACGGCGTCTCGCCGTCGATCTCGATCTTTGCAAAGGTGACGCGGTTGGCGTTCTCGTTGTTGTAGTTGAAGGCAATATTGTAAATGCCCGTCTTGTCGACTGTTATCTCATAAGTAAGGGTCTGTGTAGGAGAACTCAATCCCGTCATCGTATTGAGCGGGGAGGTGTACGTTTCGTACGGAGTGACGTTGACGTCGGCGGCGTAAGTAGGCACAACGGAAGTACTGTTTTTGCTGTAAACGTGTTCCGCTTCTACCATGCAGTTGCCGCTGCCCTCTTCGCTCGGATATTTACCGATGTAGTCCTCATAGCTGTCGGGAAGTTGTTCCGAACGAACGGAAACGTCTCCCAACAATAATTCTCCCGCGGTGATAACGGTGAATCTGATTGTATTGTCGCCCTTGTTGAAAGAGTACACGGGCGCAATCGCCGTGAGCGCGTCGTATTCGTAGAGGGCGCCGTTTTTCACCCATTCGTCGATTTTTTGTTGCGTAGGAACGATCTCGTTGCCGAAGCTGTCCGTGACGAACGTCTCGGAGGCGTTCTTCCACAGCGCTTTGAGGCTTGACCGTTCGGAGGCGACTTCGCCGTTGATCTCGATCTCCACTTCGCTGTCGGACAGACCGTTATGCAATATGTACCAATCGGCGTATATCGCAAGTTTGTCGGCGGCGTCCAACGTCACGCGATACTCTATACTGTCGCCTTCGCCGAGGCGAACCGCTTCGTGATCGTAGCCGTGCAGATCCGACGGTTCCGTCACGAGATCCGCGCTGCCGATAAGCTGTGCGGTCGCGCTCTGGTTCGTGGAAGAATGCTCGACGTCGGAGAAGTCATCGCTTGCAACGGAAAAATCGTACGCCACGCCCTTGCAGCCGATCAGTAGAACGGCTGCAACCGACAATACTATGGCGAGTACTACGACTAATGCTTTTTTCATAGCTTTTTCCTTTTAATTTTGTGCAATAGACAATAGTTGTTATTTTGTTACAAACAAGACGGAAAGGGTCGCAATGGTTTTACGACCCTACCGATATAAATCACTCGTACTTAT
>CANQNJ010000023.1 GCA_947625185.1 uncultured Clostridia bacterium | reverse complement strand
TTCAATTATACACTGAAAAAGAGTCTTTGCTCTATCTTTTTTTACTCACACCCCAACATTTATTATAGAACCAAAATTTCTTAATCATATTGATGATTTAATCGTTATGAATGCTCTATCTCGGCTCTTTGATTTTGGTTGAAATGCTCTTTGATGGCGAAGCGGCGGTTCGGGTTACGAATGGGACAACACTTCATTGCAATAATATGAAGTGTTTTTTGTTTTTTTTGCCAAAATCACGCCACTCACACACGCATATATCTATTCGCAAAAGGCAGCTTTTGCGAATAGATAGTGGCAAAAAAGCGGTTTTCGGAAGTGGTTTTTGATACAAACTGACTTTTGGAGCCTTTGTACAAGAATTATCAAAATTTAATTATCAGAGGGTTTATCAAAGAATTCCCAAAAATTATCGGGATTATCCAAAGATCATTATCAAAACTTCGCTTAAACGGATTATTTGTAAATATCGCTTGCCACACAGAATCTGATAAAGTTTATCAAACTCATCAAAATAAGCCGGCAAGGACGTTTTGAATTTCGCAGAAATTCCTTATTTGTAGAAATTCGCTTTTTGAGCTTTTCGCCGAGAATAGCTTTTTAACAGAATTTTTGTTTATCAGAATTTTTGATTCGGTCAGACTCATTCAATATGTCGATCCGACTCGATTTTATCTGTTTTGCAATATTTGTTTTGTCTGGTGCTAAGAGACTCTGAGAAAAGCCCGCAATTTAGAACGTTGTGAATTTTGCAGAAATTTCCCTGTGTCTGGGTATTCCAACGACGTCAATCGTATACCACAAGCCGTTTTGTCAGCCGATCAAATGAACGTAATTTATTCGTCAAGGCTTTCCAAAACCTTTTCCAAAGCCAAGATGCCGTGTTCGAGCGTCAAGCCTCCCTGTAAGTATACCGTATAAGGTTCCCGAATAGGTCCGTCGCAGCTGAGTTCGATAGACGCTCCCTCGACAAAGCAACCTGCCGCCATAATGACCTTATCGGAATATCCCGCTTGTCGCCACGGTTCGGGTTTTACAAAGCCGTCAACGGGTGAAACGGACTGTATCGCCTGACAAAACTTTATCATTTTTTCCGGCGAACCCAATTTTACCGAGCAAACGATATCGCCGATGTGATCTCCGACGCGGGGATTAACCTCGTAACCGCGTTTGTCCAACGCATATGAGAATATCGCCGATGTTTTCAAAGCTTGATTTACGACGTGCGGCGCCAAAAACAGCCCTTGATAAAACAATCTGTAACCCGCCTGGTAACTGCCGACTTCCATACCGACAGACGGTGCCGTAAGCCGTCCTGCGACCGGGTCGACCAGATATCCGCGTCCGGCCACATATCCTCCCGTAGGCGCAATTCCGCCGCCTATATTCTTGATAAACGACCCCGCGCACAAGTCGACGCCTACGGCTGTCGGCTCGAATTTTTCCACAAATTCTCCGTAGCAATTGTCGCAAAAAATTATCGTTTGAGGCGAAATTTTCTTCACAAACAAACAAAGTTCTTCTATTTGAGCAATCGATAAAGCGGGGCGCAACGAATATCCGCGAGAGCGTTGAACGTACACCATTTTCACGCTGTTCCGAGCAAGGTACTCCTTTATCGCGGTATAATCGAATTTGCCGTCAGTCAGTTCTATCGTATCGAAACTTATGCCGAAATCTTTAAGACTGCCGATCCCCTCTTTGTATACTACGTCGGTCAGCGTGTCGTAAGGCATTCCCGTAACGGAGAGGACTTTATCCAACGGTCTGAGCACTCCGAAAAGCGCCAAACTGATCGCCGCCGTTCCCGATGCGATAAGAGGACTTACAATCGCCTTTTCCGTGCCGAATATTTCCGCCACGACCTTGCCGAGAGTTTCTCTCCCTACATCGTCGGAGCCGTATCCTGTCGTTCCGTTGAAGTGTCTCAGCGCTACATTGTGCTTGCAAAAGGCGTCGATAACCTTTTTTTGGTTGTACAAAGCCGTTTCGTCCAAAGCCTCAAATGTTTTTTGGTTGTATAGCAATGCTTCTTTCACTTCTTTGTTCATAATTTCCTCTTTTTATCCTATGTCTGAAATAGTATTATCTTCTTTGCCTTTTTATGTAGTAGTATATTAACAAAATATTATATTGTTATCATTCTCATTATGTCATTATATATATGTTTTGCTATATCATACGTATCGTTACAAGACACATCAATGTACTCTGCGGGGCCCATTCTCTTATAGTAGGCTATTTGACGTTTGGCATAATGTCGCGTATTTATTTTTATAAGTTCTATTGCCTGCGGCAATGTGTACACGCCCTGCAAATATCCGATTATCTCCTTATAACCGATTGCCTCAAAAGCAGGCTTATCGCACACTCCGTATCTGTCCACAAGACGACGCACTTCGTCTACAAGTCCGCGAGAAATCATATCGTCAACGCGTTTGTCGATTTTATTATAAAGGTCTTGTCTGTCGCGTTGCAGAACGAAAAGCAGCATATTGTATCGAGGATTGCGCTTGCCGGATCCTACGGATCTGCTTGCGCCGCTCTCCGCTATCTCAATGGCGCGTATTACCCTTTTGTAATTGTTCATATCCACAACTCGGCAAGCCGCGGCGTCCGTTTCCGTCAATATTTGTTGCAAACGAGACAGTCCCTCCTCTGCGTAAATCGACATCAGTTCCTCTCTGCGTTGCTTGGGCGCGTTGCCGTATTCCGGGGGATATACAAGACAGTCGAAATAAAATCCCGTTCCTCCCACCACGATGGGAATGCTTGGCATCTCGTCGATAATGCGCGAAGCCTGTTGACTGTACAGATAAGCGGAATAATCTTCGTTCGGATCCGCAACGTTCAACATATGATGAACGACGCCCTGCATCTCCTCGCAAGAAATCTTTGCCGTTCCGATATCCATACCTTTGTATATCTGCATAGAATCCGCAGAAATTATCTCCGTATTCATCAGCTTGGCAAGTTGCACAGCAACGGCGGATTTACCCACCGACGTCGTCCCCGTGATCCCGATAAAGGTTTTCATTCAGACTATCCTCTTGAACATTTTTTCCAACTGAGTCTTGCCGAAAACCACGGTTATCGGACGTCCGTGCGGACATTGTAAAATTTTGTTATCGCACACTTCTTTGAGAATGTACTTTATCTCATATTCGTTGAGAGCATAACCCGCTTTTACTGCGGCTTTGCAAGCTTTTTTCGCAACTTTTTCCACGATCAATGTGCGGTCGTCCAATTTGAACTCGTCTATCGACGACAGCAAAAACCGAACAAAATCCTGCATTTCCATATCTTCCAACAATGTCGATACGGCGGTTATACGGTATGTATTGTGACCGAACTCTTCGATTTCGATGCCTGCGGATAGAATACTTGCGCGGTTTTCGTCTATAAAAGCCGCTTCCTCGTCGCTCACGGAGAACACGTACGGAAACATAACCGTCTGCATATCCTGCGTTTTATTCTCCATAAATTTATCGAAGAGTATCCTCTCGTGTGCAGCGTGCTGATCCACGAAGATGAGTTTGTCGTCCAATTCCAGGATAAGATATGTCTTGAATGCCGCGCCGAGTATCTTAGCGCGCTGAAAGAGCATATCTTCCTGCGACGGTACATACGGTTTAGGTTGCGCCTCGGCATTTACCGCAGCGGTCGGCTGCATAACGGTGGGCTGCTTGTCCAAACCGAGATTGACGCGGGCTTTTTCGACGGAAATTTCTCTTTCCAATATTTCGCCGAGTTCGCGTAACGACTTGCGCTTGTCCGCAAGTTCGGTGGATTGCTCCATCGCCTCCACCGCTGCGGTCTGGTCGCGGTTCATTACTTCAATTTCGTTTTGCTCGTACAGCTTATTGATCACCGACGCGACTTCTTCCTGCGCATACTTGACGTGCGTTTTGATTTCCGACGGAGACGGTTCGGTAAACGTTTGATCCACGCGATCCATACTGAATTGCTGCAAAGCGTTGGTTATCGCCCTATAAAACGCGCCGCACACGTTACGAGTATCCGCAAACCGCACTTCGCTCTTCTTCGGATGTACGTTTACGTCCACCAAATCGCACGGGATCATCAGATTGAGCACATACACGGGAAATTGACGCGTCATCAGGTAGGGCTTGTACGCCTGCATTATGGCTGCCGAAACAGACTGATCCGACACATATCTGTCGTTTACCGCCAATGTCTGGTAATTTCTGTTGGCTTTGGCGTATTCGGGGCTGCCTATATATCCTTCGATGTGCAACGCGTCCCGATGAAAGTCTATTTTTATACAGTTGTTGAGATATTCCGAACCGTACACTTTGAATATGGCTTCATCAAGCCCCATTCCCTTGACGGAATACACTGCCTTTCCGTCCAGAACATAATTGATCTCCCGTGTGGGATTGGTCAAAATAAGTTTGGATACAAATTTAGTGATCTCTGCTGCCTCCGCGGCGGAGCTTTTGAAGAATTTTTTTCTGGCGGGAGTGTTGTAAAACAGATCCCTCACCTCGATCTTTGTGCCGACGTTGAACGGGACGTATTGTTTACTTTGCGTTTTGCCGTCCTCTATGTATATGTTTACGCCCGTATCGGAAAGCGACGTACGCGTGGTAAGCGTAACGCGGGCGACGGCTGCGATACTCGACAGCGCCTCTCCGCGGAATCCCAACGTGTCGATTGCGGCAAGGTGTTCCACGCTGTTCAGCTTGCTCGTCGCGTGCTTGATAAAAGCCAATTCGACGTCGTCCTCTCTTATGCCGCATCCGTTGTCGGTAACGGAAATAAGATCGAAACCGCCGTTTACCACTTCGATATCGATACGGGTCGCGCCCGCGTCGATACTGTTTTCCACCAATTCTTTAACCGCGCCGAAAGGTCTTTCCACAACTTCGCCGGCGGCAATTTTATTATAGATATCGGGCGTCAGAACTTTTATATTAGCCATTTTCTTTTACCTTTTTTACCAAAGAATTAAGAATGTCAAATGCTTCGATGGGCGACACTCGGTCCATATCGATATCGCGCAAAACGGAGCTTACCTCGCGCGCGGTTTGGGATACCTGTTTGGACGCGCTTATTTGTTCCACCTCGTCAAGATTGAGGCTTATGTTGCTGTTCTCCAACAACGTAACGATCTCGCGAGCGCGACGACAAACCTCATTCGGCACGCCGGCAAGCGACGCAACCTCTATGCCGAAACTTTTATTGGTACCGCCGCGGGCGATCTTGTGCAAAAATACAATCGTACCGTTAAGTTCTTTTACCGTGATGCGATAGTTCTTCACGCCTTCCACCCTGCCTTCGAGATCCGTCAGCTCGTGATAATGCGTTGAGAACAGCGTCTTTGCGCAGATATTCTTGGAGACGTATTCCATAACAGCCCACGCTATGGACAAACCGTCGAAAGTGGACGTTCCGCGCCCGACTTCATCCAGAATGATCAGGCTGTTCTTGGTGGCATTGTTCAGGATATTGGCAACTTCCACCATCTCTACCATAAACGTGCTTTGGTTGAACGCAATATCGTCGCTTGCTCCCACTCGGGTAAATATCTTGTCCACAATGGGGATTTCTGCGCTCTGTGCGGGCACAAACGACCCGATGTGCGCCATAAGCGTGATAAGCGCTACCTGCCTCATATAGGTACTCTTGCCCGCCATATTCGGACCGGTAATTATCATAGTCCTGTTGTCCTCAGTGTCGAGAGTAACGTCGTTGGCGATAAAGTTATCCCGCTTGATATAGCACTCCACGATCGGATGTCTGCCGTTTACTATATGAAGTTGAGTTCCCGCCGTATTTATCTTCGGCTTGCAGTAATCGTTGGTCTGCGCTACGTTTGCAAGCGAATTGAGGCAATCCAACGCGGCGATCGCCTGCGCCGTCTGTTGCATTACGGGGATATACGGCAACAAGCCGTTGCGCAACTCTTCAAATAGCTTTTTCTGCAATTTGCCCTTATTTTCCATTGCGGTGAGCATTTTTTCTTCCAATTCTTTCAGTTCGGGACTGACAAAACGCTCTCCGTTGGTTAGGGTTTGTTTGCGTATGAAGTTGTCCGGGGTAAGACTCAACATCGAATTGGTTATCTCGAAGTAGTATCCGAACACTTTGTTGTAACCCAATTTGAGATTTTTTATCCCCGTGCGTTCGCGCTCGTACTGCTCCAACGCGGATATGCGGGCGCTGCCGTTCTTGGTCAGATCGTACAGTTCGTCCAACTCCGCATCGTAACCTTCCAATATGTAATCGGTCGTATCCTTGATTATAGACGGCACTTCGGGATTTATCGCCCGTTCCAACTTGTCGACGACCTCGGGCAAAGGGGATATAGAGTTGTCTATATCGCGAAGTATTTTGCTTTGTGCGCGCGCCAACAGTTTCTTCACTTCCGGCAGACAGGCAAGGGACTCTTTCAGCGTAACGCAATCCTTTGGTGTTGCGTTGTTGTAGGATATCTTTCCGACGAGTCGTTCTATGTCCTTTATGCCGCGCAGCTGCTTGTTGAGTTCCGAACGCAGCATATAACCGCGATACAGTTCCTCCACCCCGTCCAGACGCATATTGATCTGTGACGCTTTTTGTAAGGGTCTGTCTATCCAATCCGACATCAATCTTGCGCCCATGCCGGTATCCGTCTTGTCCAGAAGCCACAACAAACTGCCTTTGCGTTTACCTTCGCGATAACTTACGGTTAGTTCGAGATTCTTGCGCGTTTTGACGTCTATGGACATAAAACGGCTTTTTTCCACATAACGTATGGGTTTAAGATGCGGCAATTCTCTTTTCTGTGTTTCCGTCAGGTACATAAGCAAAGCACCGCACGCTCTTACTGCTGCGGATTTGCCTTGAAGTCCGAATCCGTCAAGCGTACCGATTTTGTAATGCTGCAACAACTTCTCTTTGGCAAGACGTTTGTCGAAGTTGCTTTCGAGATATTCGGAAAATTCCGGCACATATCCCGCCTTTACGCAATCGAGAAGAGATGACATTGATTTGGCGGCGGTATTCGATATCACTTCGGAGGGCTTGTAACTGACGAGAAACTCCTGCAAATCTTTCAAATATGCCGTACCGCCGAATTCCGACGCAAAAACGTCTCCCGTAGACAGATCGCACAACGCCACGCCCACCTTGTCATCCGCGCATACCGAAGCGATAAAGTTGCTCCTCGTTTCTTCAAGTATATCGCTCTCCATAACCGTGCCCGCCGTAATGACCCGTACCACTTCGCGGTCGACAAGCTGCCTGCCGTTCGGCTCGCTGAGCTGCTCGCATATGGCTACTTTTTCACCTGCGGCGATCAGCTTGGCAATATATGCGTCCACTGCGTGATAAGGCACGCCGCACATCGGAGCGCGTTCGGGCAGACCGCAGTTTTTACCCGTCAAGGTAAGATCCAATATCCTGCTGGCTTTCTCGGCGTCCTCGAAAAACATTTCGTAGAAGTCGCCAAGTCGATACAAAAGTATGCAGTCATTGTACTGCTCCTTTGTATGCAAATAATTTTTCATCATAGGTGAAAGATTTTCCTGCATTTTTCCTCCGTAACAAGCTTACCCCACAGCGTCGCAGAGCTTGCGCGTTCTATTTGTACCGTCACGAATTGTCCCACAAGCGATTCGTCGCACTTGAAGTTTACCAGACGTCCGCTTTCCGTTCGTCCGCACATTGTATCCTGATAATGAGAGTTTGCCCCCTCGACCAACACTTCGTAACGTTTATCCACCATTGTTTGGCTGATTTGCTTGGTCACCTCGTTCTGACAGGCGATCAACCGCGTAATTCTGTCCTTTTTTACGGGATACGGCACTTGATCGTCCATCGAGTAAGCGGGCGTCCCCTTGCGACGCGAATACACAAAGCAAAATGCAGAACTGTACTTCACTCTGCGTACCAGATCCAACGTATCGGCAAAGTCCTCTTCCGTCTCTCCCGGAAAGCCTACCATAATATCGGTTGTGATCCCGACATCGGGAAGCTTGGCGCGGATCTTGTCTATAAGCGCCAGATATGCGTCGCGAGTGTATCTTCTGTTCATTCTGCGCAATATCTCCGTGCTTCCGCTTTGAACGGGTAAGTGTATGTTGTCGCAAATATTCGGATACGAAGCGATTGCGTCTATTACGTCCTGCGACAGATCTTTGGGATGAGAAGTCATAAACCTGAGGCGGAATTTACCGTCAAGTCTGCCGATCTCATCCAAAAGTTTTGCAAAAGTTACTCCGTCGGCGAGATCGTGTCCGTACGAATTGACGTTTTGCCCCAACAACGTGATTTCTTTGTAACCTTGCGAAAGCAACTGTTTCACTTCCGCCATAACCTCCGCCATAGGGCGGCTGCGTTCGCGTCCGCGAACATAAGGAACGATGCAATATGTGCAGAAATTGTTGCAGCCGTAATTGATGTTTACCCAAGCGTTGGGGTAACTCGTTCTCGACTGAGGAAAATCCTCTTCCCTGTTTTGCAAAAAATCGACATTGCTGTATTTTTTTCTGTTTTGGGCGGATAATATCGCGTCTTTCAAAAGGTTGAGATTGCTTGTTCCCAACACAACGTCAACGAAGGGGTAACTGCTTTTTATCTTCTCCGCGACGCCTTCCTGTTGCGACATACATCCGCATATGACGGTGATGAGATCGGGGTTATTTTTTTTGATTTTTTTGATCGCCCCGATATGTCCGTAAATTTTTTGTTCGGCGGTTTCGCGGATACAGCAAGTGTTGAAAACCACCACGTCGGCGTTTTCCGCACTGTTGCAGCTTACATATCCCATGCTTTCCAGAATGCCCGCGATCTTCTCCGAATCGTGGATGTTCATCTGACATCCGTATGTGTGTATGAAGTAATTCAAATTATCCTCCGAAAGCGTCATTTCGACAAACTTTCACATATACACACATTTTACTATTATTTCAATAATTTTTCAAGAGAAATAAATATAAAAGTATAAATCACAGAAAATATCAGTGTATGAAGAAACGTATTTGGAAAATTTTCGGAATAACAACCGCGCTGACGTTGTTGCTCGTCATATGCGCGGGCGCATTGTGCCTGTACCGCTTCGAACACAGCGACGCCTTTGTGTCTTTTGACAAAGACAAGCTCAACGAAGTGTACACCGCCCTTACGGTTCTCGACGACGAGGGACAAGTAATTAACGAACCGTTGTATCTCAACAAATACAAGCAGATACCTCTGTCCGCATTGCACGATTACACATACATGGCGTTTGTCGCCGTCGAGGACAAAAGATTCTTCAATCACGACGGCGTTGACGTCAGAAGGATCGCAGGAGCCGCGCTTCACAATCTTAAAAGCCGCAGTTACAAAGAGGGCGCGTCAACGATAAGTCAGCAATTGATAAAGAATACTCACCTCGACAATTCCAAGACGTTCAAGCGCAAACTCAACGAGATACTGCTCGCCAAAAAATTGGAAAAGGAATACTGCAAGACGGAAATATTGGAAATGTACGTCAATACGATATACTTCGGACGCAGCGCATACGGAATAGAGACCGCCGCCAACGTATACTTCAACAAGAGCGCAACGGACTTGACCGTATCGGAAAGCGCCGTGCTTGCGGGAATGATCAAGGCGCCCAACGTGTACGCGCCGGACAAAAACCCCGATAAATGCCGAACCCGCAGAAATACAGTACTCAAACTGATGTCGGAACAGAATATAATCGACGACGAAACATACGCCGCCGCCCTCGACGAGCCGATAACGTACAATCCGCAAATCGTACGCCCCGAACGCAATTACGTTTATTCCGTTATGAGAGAAGCGTGTCGCCTGCTCAATATGACTCCTCTGCAACTTGCCAAGTCGGATTTCGTCATTGAAACCTATTGCAATCGACAAACGCAAAAAGAGCTTTGCCGATTGGCGGCGAATGACCGCACAAAGAACAAAGACGGATTGCAAGCGGATCTATCCGCGGTGGTATTGAATAACGACGGAGGCATACAGGCTTGCATATTGCGCGGAGAAACGTCGGGCTCCGGGAGACAGGCGGGCAGCGCGCTTAAACCGCCTGCCGTATACGCGCCCGCACTCAACGAGAAGATAATCACTCAGGCGTCGCTCATTTTGGACGAGGAAACGGACTTCAACGGATACAAACCGACAAACGCGGGCGGTTACAACGGATGGACGACGGTAAAATATGCCGTTGCAAAAAGCCTTAATATCCCTGCGGTCAAGACGCTGAACGCACTTACGCTGCCCGTTTCGGAAAAATATTTGACTAAACTCGGCATAACGGGCGAACAGAATTTGTCGCTTGCGCTCGGCAATGCCAACGGAGGCGTGGATATTTTTCAGTTGGCAAAGTGTTATTCCGCCTTTGCCAACGACGGCAAATGCAACGACGTCGGATTTATAAAAAATATTTACGGTAGCGACGGCTTGATTTACAGCCGTGAGAAAAACGAACAACGCGTCTTTCAAAGCGCGGCAAATTACCTTATGACGGATATGCTCGTAAATACTGTGGAAACGGGAACGGCAAAAAAACTTAAAAATCCCCGATACCAAGTTGCGGCAAAGACAGGCACGGTAGGCAATGCCGACGGCAATACGGACGCATTGGTCGCGGGCTACACTACGGCAAATACTTTTGTCGTATGGTACAGCGGAGAGTTAAACAACGACATAAACGGAGCCACCGCGCCCTGCGCCTTTGCAAGCGAACTTTTGTCGTCGATGTATGAGGAGCATATTCCGTCGGATTTTGCCCCGCCGTCCGGCGTTATTCGATTGGATATAGACAAGGAGAACTTATACGACAATCAGCTTGTGACGAGGTGCGACAGCGGCGAAAAATTCTGGTTCGACAAAAGCAATCAACCGAAAGACTTCGCCCAAACGGTAAAATACGATTACCATATCGAAGCCTATGCGACGGATAACGTTGCCAAATTGACGCTGCCCGACGTTGACGGCTTGTGGCAGCTTTACCGTAAAACGGAGGGTAAATCGGAGTTGCTGCCGTTGACAGACAACACTGCGATGGCAATATTGGATCGCGATGAAACTTTTTATGCGGAACTCTATGTAAAAAACAAACTTGTATATACTACTCCGTCCGTAACGGTATACTATGTTTCCGATACGAAAGAAAAAGAGGATTTTCGCGATGACGAGCCCTTTCCGAATCTGACGGATTTCTGGTATTGGGGATAAAAACATAACATTATTTTATCTTACCATTACAGGAATTGGGATAATACCGATTACTATTACAAAAATAGTATGTCGAAAAGCGCTTCGACTCAATCAATCTATCACGACGGATTCGACGCTGTTCAAGGCGTTCTCTACAAGAGTATCGACGTCAAGTACGCTTTCCACTTTTATAACGCTCTCCAATCTCGGTTTTGTGACGGGACGTTTCGGTAAAAATATCGTACAGCAATCCTCATAAGGCAAAATCGAGGTTTCGTATGTGCCGATTTTTTTGGAAATTTCAATTATTTCGTCTTTGTCAAATCCGATAAGAGGACGGAATACGGGCAGAGTTGCCACCGAATTGGTACTTGTAATACTTTCGAGAGTCTGACTTGCGACCTGTCCGAGACTTTCGCCCGTAATTACGGCTCCCGCCCCGCGCATAGAGGCGATACGCTCCGCAATCCGCATCATAAAACGGCGCATTATCGTTATCATATATTCTTCCGGACATTTCTCGTGAATGGCTGTTTGAATTTCGGTAAAACTTACCACATCCACCGTCATATGCAACGTGTATTTTTTTATGATTTTTGCAAGATCGAGTACCTTTTGCCGTGCTTGCATGCTTGTATACGGAAAACTGTGAAAATGCACCGCTCTCAACGTCATACCGCGCTTCGCCATCATATATGCCGCCACGGGACTGTCTATGCCACCCGACAGCATAACGATCCCCTTGCCGCCGGTCCCGACGGGCATACCGTTGACAGCCTTTATTGTTTCTCCGTAGACAAACGTCTTGCCGTTTTCGCGGATATCTATGTAAACGGTATGATCGGGATGGAAAAGATCAACTTTCAAGCTCGGATTTGCTTCCAGAATATCTCCGCCTATCTCCGCAGACACCTCCATCGACGGAATGGGAAAACGTTTATCGGCACGATTTGTGTTTACCTTGAATGTGCCGAATGCGGGAGCGAAACTCAACGCCGCGGCGGATATCTGTTTCATATCCGTCGGCACTTCTTCGGCAACGCTCAGAGAATGTACGCCGAACACGTTTTTTACGGCGTCAATTATGTCTTCGAGATATGTCTCGTCGAAGTTTCTGATCACATACCGAGCGTTGCTTCTGCTGACTTCGCACGGGTAATCTTTAATAACCGACTTGATGTTGGAAATAAGCGCGCTCTCGAAGAATTCGCGATTGTTGCCTTTCAAATGTATTTCCGAGTACCTGATAA
This sequence comes from uncultured Clostridia bacterium, assembly GCA_947625185.1. Taxonomy (GTDB): domain Bacteria; phylum Bacillota; class Clostridia; order Christensenellales; family CAG-314; genus Fimimonas. The sequence goes on along the minus strand of CANQNJ010000023.1, from coordinate 13,040 downwards.
TTATTACTTTCATATTTCCTCTCAAAATTTTTATCGACAAGTAATTGCCCGATTAACCGAGCATTGTTTTGCGCAAAGCGATGACGCTTTCGGCAAGCTTTTCGGCAAGCAGTTTTACCTCGTCGGGCGTGTTATATTTGGAAAAACTTATTCTGACGATGCCTTCCGCTAGGTTGCAATTCAATCCGATTGCCTTGGCAATGCGGCTTTGCTTGTTTTTGGAACTGCACGCCGACCCCGTCCCGACAATAATGTCGTAACTTTCCAACATATGCAGCAGAACTTCGCCTTTGATATCGGCAAAAGCCAATGACATTATCGCAGGCGAAACCTCTTGCGTACAGTTCTCGCGCCAACCGTCTATGCCGTCCAATGCGCTGCGTATGCAACGCTTGTACTCCGAATAATTTTCCGCGTTGCTTTCGAGCAGTCGCTGCGCTTTCTCCACCGCCGCGGACAAAGCGACGATACCGCCGACGTATTCCGTACCCGAACGCATACCCTTTTCCTGTCCGCCGCCGTAAATTGTAGGGACAAGTCTGACGCCGTTTTTCACATACAAGGCGCCGATCCCCTTGGTACAGTGGATCTTATGTCCCGCAAAAGAATACAGATCGATTCCGAGGTGACGAAGATTTACGGGGATCTTGCCCACAGCCTGCACTCCGTCGGAAAAAGTTACGGTATTGATATTCTTAGACTTGACAAGTCGATTGATCTCGCGAACATCGTTGACAGCGCCCGTCTCATTGTTGACGTGCATAAAACAGGCAAGCAACGTGTTGTCGTCGATTTTGGAAAGGAAGTCGTCGACGTCTATGTGTCCGTCCTGCATAACATTGGCATATCGCACTTCATAACCTCTGCCGTTGAGTTCGTTTATGGTATTGTAAACCGCCGAGTGTTCTGCCGCAGTCACAACGATATTGCCGCGTTTGGATCTTAACGAACCGAATATGGCAAGATTGTCCGATTCCGTTCCGCCCGAAGTGAATATCAATTCTCCGTTTCCGGCGCCGAGCGCTTTGGAAATACGTTGCCGCGCGTCGAGTATATCGTTTGCAACTTCCAGACTATATGAGCTTCTCGCCGACGGATTGAAGTATTTTTCCGTGTGATAACGCACAATGAGCTGTGCTATATCGTCATCAACTCTCGTTGTGGCGCAATTGTCGAAATAATGTATCATTTTTAGTCCTTTTCTTATAGTTATTATATCTTTTGTAGCAGCGATTTCGTTTTAATCGCTTTTTTGAATCGCAAATTCACTACTATGTCACACATATTATGCTGCGTTTTGCAAAAATCGGATATACCCAAGCTTATTTGAGCTTAACTACCGTGACGCCGCTTTCGCCTTCGCCGTATGCGCCCAGGCGAAATTCCGCAACATTCGGATGATGTCTTAAATGTTCGTGCAATCCTGCGCGCAATCTGCCCGTTCCCATACCGTGGATCACCCATATCTGATTAAGTCCCGCCATCACTGCGGCGTCGATAAATTCGTCCACCGCCATTATTGCGTCATCGACGGTTTGTCCGATAACGTTTATTTCATTGCCGAAGCTGCGTGTGTTAATTTGCGTTTTGGGCGCGTTAGTACTGAAATTCCGTTTTTTGGAGCGATTTACTTCCGCAACGCTGTAATACAAATCGTCGGCGTTGACTTCCGTCGATATGCCGCCGCATTTCACCTTAATGCGCGACCTGCTCTTTATATCGATTACGCGCACTTGCACGCCGAGTTTGCGCGAATACACAACGTCGCCGACTTTAAGTTTGCCGAAATCAACCTTGTCTCCCGTAAAGATAATTTCGTCCGATTCTTCCTGCTTGACTTCGATGTCGTTTAACCTCTTGGCAATATTGCGGGCGGCAAACAGATCTTTGTCGGATACGGTATCCTTTGACAGAATGTCCTTTATTTCCTCTATCAATTCCGCCGCTTCTTCCTTTGCCTTGGCGACGATCTTCTTGGCTTCTTCGCGAGAACCGGCAAGCAATTTGTCTCTTTCGTTTTGTAAACTGCCGTTGAGTTTGTTCGTTTTCTCCTTCTCTTGTTGCAGCTGCTTATACTCATCGGCGAGAGCATCTAACTTTGCCTCGTACTCTTTGCGTATCTCGTCGGCATTTTGCAGCACGCGTTCAAATGATAATTTTTCTTCGGAGACGTTATTTTTGGCAAGTTCCACAACGTCTTGACGCAATCCCAATTTGGCGGCGATAGCTATCGCGTTGGAACTGCCGGGAACGCCCATGATCAGGCGATACGTCGGAGCAAGCGTTTTGAGATCGAATTCCATCGAGGCATTCTCTACGCGCGGAGTCGTAAGCGAGTATTCTTTCAATGCTCCGTAGTGAGTGGTAATTACGCATTTCGCTCCGCTTCTGCGCAAGAACTCCGTTATCGCCAAAGCCAACGCCGACCCCTCGTTGGGTTCGGTGCCTGCGCCCACTTCGTCGATAAGAACCAATTGCCCCGCACCGCACACTTCCAATATATCGCGCAGATTGGTAATATGCCCCGAAAAGGTCGACAGGTTTTGCTCGATACTCTGCTCGTCGCCTATATCGCAAAGTATATCGTCGAAATACGATACGACGCTGTCCTCGCGGCAGGGGATAAACAGACCGGACATTGCCATCGCGCACATAAGCCCGATCGTTTTGAGCGTAACGGTCTTGCCGCCCGTATTCGGTCCCGTTATGACGATAACATCGTAGTCCTCTCCCAACTTTACGGATATCGGTACGGCTTTCTTTTTGTCCAAAAGGGGATGACGGGCTTTATTTATGTCTATAATGCCGTCGCGGTTGATCCGCGGAAGGGTACATTTGTTATCGAGCGCATACTTTACCTTTGAGAAAATTACGTCGATATCGCTGACTGTTTCCACCGCTGTCGCGATCCTGTCCGCAACGGGCGATATTCTGTCCGTAAACGCCTGCAAGATACGTTGAATTTCCGCCTTTTCTTCAAGGATAGCTTCTCGCAACGAATTATTTAATTGCACGATCGCCATCGGCTCCACAAAGAGCGTCGCGCCTGTGGCGGATTGATCGTGTATGATACCGGACACAAACGACTTGAATTCCTGCTTGACGGGGATTACATATCTGTCGCCGCGCATCGTGACGATGGAATCCTGCAAGTATTTGGACATTTCGCCGTTCTTGGTGTAACTTTGCAGTTTCTGTTTGATGTCGGCATTGATAGCTTTTATTCTTTTGCGAATGGCGTATAGATCGTCCGAAGCCTTGTCGTTCATCTCTTCTTCGGACAATATGGCAAAGTCGATATCTTCTTCCAGCTGCTTGTCGTTATACAAGGCGTAAGCTTTTGCTTGCAACAAAGACGTGTCAATGCCGTAATCCGTAAACAGCGCCGCTTGCAGATATCTTGCCGTACGAAGCGCTCGCATAACTTGCAGCAACTGCTTCATCGATAGGCAGGAGCCGACGCGGGCAAGCGAGCATATTTCCGTAACATCGTCTACGGACAGGTCGAACGACGTTTCGTATTGAAAGAGATCGTAAGCCTGTTTTGTTTCCTCGATCAGTCGTTGCGCCTCTTCGTAACTTGTCGCAGGCAATACGTCGTTTGCCTTTTGCCGAGCCATACTGCTTACGCAATACGAACCGACCGAATTGAGAATGTCGAAATATTGAAGTTTGTTGAGTGTTTTTGCGTTGATCATTTTGTTATTGTTATCCGTAATTTAGCGACAAATACGTCGATTTGCATAGTGTGTACGATTTGCAAAAGCTATCGACTCAATTTACCTTGTCAAACAATCTGCCCTTTGTATACGGACGTAGCTCCTTATATCCGTCGTCAATGCCGTTATTGAGCGCTTTGTAATGCCGCACGACCGCTTTGTCGTAATCGACAAGATATCCGTCGGGGCGTTTCAACCGAGCCGCCGCAGAAAGCTTTTTGCCGTTGATGAGTTCAAATGTACACCGCGATTCTTTCCGTCGCATTATCTGAAATTCATTGCCTTGTTCGTCTCTGTACGAAAGCGCACTGTCGGCGCGGCAATTATCGCATTTACAATTCATCGCGACTTTGAATGGGCAATGGACAAACTTCATAAGGGTTATTTTCCCGTCTGCGAATATCAGCCCGCTGCGATTGGCAAAACGCGATATCTCGGAAAGCGTCAGTTCGAGAGAGTAAACAAAAGCCTTTGCGTCGCAAAAAACTTCTGCAATGTAGTCGTTATAAATGTTGAGACCGCTGCCCGCAATGTAATCCAATTGCAACTCTCTCGCCCACTGCACCTGCCCGATATTATGACACACTATGCGAGAATGCAAATCTTTTAATATATCGTATATCCTTCCGCTTGTATTGGACGGTAGATCCACATACGCGCCGTAATTGTCGGCTGTTTCAAATGCCGTTCGATCAAGAACGCTCGGCTTGTAGATCAGGATATCCGCTTCACGGCAATCGGCAAGATCCGATTTCGCATAGCAAATCACTGCCAATTTCAGCACAACGGGTGCTTTTTTAACAGCTGGCAACGTACATTCAGCGTCTATCGGTAAATTCCTTCCCAGCGCGGAATTATATCTTTCTATAAGTTTCGCGGTCAATTTGTCGAGAATTTCGCGTCTCAGTCCGTTTATTTGCGACTTTGCTATGAATATATTGTCCGTTTCGACTATTATGTCTGTAATAGTATAATACGAATTGCCTGTTTTTTGTAATTGTGAGGTAATTTCTTCCGAAGATGTTGGCGTTTGCAATGCCTCTTGCACAATAAATTCCGATTCAAGTTGCACCTCTGCCCCGTTGCATTCGGCGCAGATCACCGCACGAGAATTGGCTTTTGCGTGAAATCGGAGCTTAACGGGCAGTCTCCGTCGAGCGTTCAACACGTTGTCGCACAACTTGACCGAAGTCGTACGTCGTACTTCCATGCCGTTTTTTACGCTTTGTCCGAAATCGGCGTCTATCATTCCCGTTCCGCTTTTCAATGCTACCGCACCGCATACCTCGCGACCGTTGTCGAATATTTTGAACCCGTCGCCTTTTGTCAGATATTCCGATGTCTTGATTTTACCGTTGGACACTTCTCCCACGGCAACGCCGCAATGATTCTGGCAACGATCGGATATTATGTTTGCATTGCCTCCGCTCAGGTAATTGAGGACAGCCATATCCCGATTGTAAATTTCAGCGAGGGCGCGCTCATCCTCGCGTTCGTATCTAAATCTGTTATCGAACAGTTTTCTGTATACGCGAGATGTTATTCCCGCATATTCCGCACGGCGGTTTCTGCCCTCTATTTTGTAAGTGCTTACGCCTGCGTTGCGCAATTTTTCGGCTATATTCAATCCGCACAGATCTCTTGCGGAAAGCAGATAACGCCACTCGTCGCTATCGCCCGTTCGGTAAAGTTTCCTGCACGGTTGAGCGCACAGTCCCCTGTTGCCGCTGTTGCCTCCGACCATAGCCGAAAACAGACATTGCCCCGATTGGCATACGCACGTCGCGCCGTGTATAAAACATTCCGTTTTTATACCCGTTGCCGCTATTTCCTCGATATCCGACAAGTTGCTTTCGCGAGCGCAGACGACGCTCGTTGCGCCGTATTCTCTGACAAACTCGGCGCCGCTTCGGTTATAAACGTTTAGTTGAGTACTCGCCACGACCTCGAATGGCTTGGGCAACTGCGAAGCCATCCGCATCAATGCGAGGTCCGTCACTATCACGCCATCCGCACCGCTGCGATAGATTACTTTGAGCATTTCCGCTGCGGCGGCAAATTCGTCGTTTTTAAGCGAAGTATTCAAAGTTATATATACTTTAACTCCGAACATGTGACAGTAATCCACCCATTCGGAGATATTGTCGCGCGTAAAATTGGGCGCTTTCATACGGGCATTAAAACTTTCCAAACCGAGATACACCGAATCGCAGCCGTTATTTACGGCTGCAACAAGCTGCTCCGCGCTTCCTGCGGGCGAAAGAATTTCGCATTTTTTTACAGTCTCGGTCAAGATCGCACCTCTTCCGTCAATGTTCGCGCAATACGACGCCGTATTTTTCCTTAATAACGCGCAAGGCTTTGTTGCATTGTTTCTCTATATCGGCGTCCTGCAAAGTTTTGTTTTTGTCGCGGAATACCGCCGTGATCGCAAGGCTTTTCTTGCCCGCGCCCAATTTGTCATCTCTGTAAACGTCAAACAGTTCGACGCTTTCCGTCAACGGCAGATTCATAAATTCGTCCAAAATATTTTGCGCGGGGACGTCCTCATCGCACAAAAAAGCGAAGTCGCGGCTTACCGATGGAAACTTGGCAAAAGGTTGATATCGAATATCCCCTCTCACAAACTCAAACAGCTTGTCTAAATAAATTTCCGCATAGTAACAGTCGGTATCTATATCGAAGTTTGCCGCGACCTGCGGGTGAATTTTGCCGAAATGTCCGACAAATTCGCCGTTCACAGACAGATCGGCTGCAATGCCCGGGTGCAAAAGATCGCAAGCGGAACGGACGCACTTCAATTTGCCGTCGGTAATGAACCGTACCGTCTGCAATACGTCGTTGCGGAATCTGTCAAAAGATATATCCGTGGCGCACATCGACAACCGTTTTTGTTCGTACGGCAACGTTTCGGGAGGCAATTTGTCTGCCAAGTACGCTTTGCCCGCCTCGAACAGGCGCAAATCCTTATTGTCGCGCGACAAATTAAGCGCGACGCATTGCAACATATTGGGCGCAAGATCTCTGTTCATCAACGACAATTCTTCCCCTATCGGGTTGATCACCTTGATATAACGTGATTCGTCGATACCTTTCGTGCCGGCTTTATCAAACAACGCCTTTCCTCCGAAAGGATAGAAAATGCACTCGTTATACCCAAGTCCGCAAAGCGTATTTTTAATTCCGTCGATGCGGCGCTCCTCTTCTGTTTTGCCGCCGCAAGTTATACGCGACTTTTCCAAAAGCGTTCCGTTGATATTGTCATAACCGTATACTCTTATCACTTCTTCGATTATGTCGCAGTCTCTCGCAATATCGTCACGATACGGCGGCACAACGCAATGCAGCGTATTGCCATCGACCGTCGTTGCGATGTTCATCGAAGCGAGTATCGATATCACCTTATTGTCAGGTATTGCTATACCCAATAGTTTGGATATGCGGCGCTTATCGAATGTGATCGTACGACTGCCCGCAATATCACCGATGGAAATGCGTCCGCGAGTGACTTTGCCGCAGCCCAACTGTTGCGCAAGGTGCAGCGCGCGCGACAATCCGAGATTATTCGTATACGTCTCTATACCCTTTTCAAAACGTGCGGACGAATCCGAGCGCAGTCCGAGACGGTGGCAGGTTCTGCGCACATTCATACGCGCAAAAGTAGCCGATTCGAACATTACGCAGTTCGTACCGCTCTTGATACCGGAATCGGCGCCGCCCATAATGCCCGCAAGTCCGATCGCGCCGCTATTATCTGCGATGACGAGATCGTCGCGGGTGAGCGTGTACTCTTTGCCGTCAAGGGGGACTATCTTCTCGCCGTCAACTGCGCGGCGAACAATTATATTGTGACCGTCAATATCCTCGTAATCGAAAGCGTGCATCGGCTGCCCGATCTCGTACAGAACGTAATTGGTTATATCCACCAAATTGTTTATACCGTGCAGTCCGACTTTTGCAAGCCGCGAGGTCATCCATAAAGGCGACTTGCCGACCTTGACGTCTGTCAATCCCTGCATAAAATACCCTTTACAGATATCTTTCGCCTGTACGTCCGCTTTTATCAGGTCGGACGTTACGGCGTTCCCTTCTGCGAAACTAATGTCCGGTTCGCGGCATGTCTTGCCAAGCGCGACAGCCACCTCGCGCGACAGACCCAACACGCTGTTGCAATCCTGTCTGTTGGCGGTAACGCTTACATCCAGCACATAGTCGTCGATACCGACTTCTGCGCGAATATCGCTGCCGACTGCGGCGCTGTCACGCAATATCAACACGCCGTCGCGGTCCGCGTCGGGATACATATCTCCGTTTATCCCCAATTCTTCCGCTCCGCAAAACATACCCCAAGATTCTTCGCCGCGCATTTTGCCCTTGGTTATATGCAAACCGTTGGCAAGATCGGCTCCGTGCAGCGCCACAGGCACCTTGTCGCCCACTTTAACGTGATGGTCGTTTGTGACGATAGGAATTATTTCTCCGCCGATATCCACTTTACAACACAGCAATCTGTCGGCATTGGGATGTTGAGCGATTTCCGTTATTTGGCAAACTTTTACGTTCGTGACGTTTTTGCCGAGGTAGACGACTTCCTCGATTTCCAATCCGATAGATACCATCTTGTCGCAAAGCGTTTCGATATCCACATCTACGTCAACAAATTCTTTTATCCAAGAAAGAGGTAATTTCATCTCCGCACACTCCTATCTGCCGAATTGTTTCAGAAAACGCTGATCGTTTTCATACAAAAGCCTGATATCGGGGATACCGTATTTTATCATGGCAACGCGATCCATTCCTATGCCGAAAGCGTATCCCGAGTATTTCGTACTGTCAATGCCGCAATTTTCCAACACAAGCGGATGCACCATTCCCGCGCCCAATACTTCTATCCAACCCGTTCCCTTGCACAGAGAGCAGCCCTTGCCGCCACAGTTGCAGCAGGTAAGATCCACCTCTACGCTCGGCTCCGTAAACGGAAAGAAGGACGGACGAAAACGAACCTTTGTTTGCGGTCCGAACAAATTGGACGCCAAGTACTCCAACGTACCTTTAAGATCGCACAACGTAACGTTTTTGTCCACCACCAAGCCCTCGATCTGGTGGAATACGGGCGAGTGAGAGGCGTCGTTATCCGAGCGAAACACTTTTCCGGGGCAAACCACCTTGATAGGCGGCTTCTTGCGCTGCATCAGACGCGCCTGCATTGCCGACGTCTGCGTACGCAGAAGAATATTGTCGGTAATGTAGAAAGTATCCTGCATATCGCGCGCGGGGTGATCGTACGGAATGTTCAGCGCCTGAAAATTGTAATAATCCGTCTCGATCTCCGGTCCGCACAGCACCTCGAAACCCATCGCGATCATAAGTTCCGATATCTGATTTTCAATAAGCGTAACGGGATGAAGAGCGCCCCTGCTCGTGCAGGTCGTAAGACTTATATCTACCCGTTCCTCGGCAAGGCGACGCGCAAGTTCGTTCGCTTTGAGCGTCTCGGATGCGGCAGAGAACCGCTCTTCCATTTGTTTGCGCAGTTCGTTAACCTTTGCGCCGAAAGTCGGACGTTCCTCCGGTGGGAGATCCTTGATACTCTTCAACAATGCGGTAAGTTCTCCGGATTTGCCGAGATATTTTACTTTGAGTTCCTGCAATTCCGACAAACTCGCGCAAGCGTCGATTTCAACGTCGAACGTTGATTTGATTTCTGTTATCGTCATAATTTTCTCCTGAAAAAAGCCCCAAACTGTTTTCAGTTTAGGGCGATAATTAACCGCGGTACCACCTAAATTCGAAAAAGCGACGCTTTTTCCTCTTCGTTCGATAACGGAAACGACCCGCAAGCGACTACTGCATTGTTCACCGCTCGGACTCGGAAGGGAATATCTTTTTGCGCATAGGCGAGGCTTACACCGCCCCTCGCTCGCTGAAAACTATGTTCGTCGCAAACTCTTGTGCTTCGTCTACGTCAATTGTAGTATACCAAAAAAAAATCGTATTGACAACAATTTTATCGTAATATATTTATATAAATTATAGCTTATTTATGCGGCGCCGAGCAGCAAACCCCCTTGCAAAAACGTATCGGGGACTTTGCCGATAATGACGCTTTCGCATAGCAGAACGGGAGTTTCCGTTTCCACTTCGACGTGAGAAGTAGGCATTATCAGATCAACTCTGCTTGTAACATTGAGATAAATTCTGTGCAGAGTTTGATTTATTCCGGCAGTTTCGAAGGAAGATGTAAACACGCAGCCCACGTTGCCTATCGGCGACACTTTTACCGATACTGTCTCGCCCAATTCCGACAGCAACGGAATACCCGACAACGTACCTATCGGAATGTTTACGTCGAAGCCGTGCAATTCGGATATTTTCTTTTGCGTGATTATTGCCGTATTGCGAGCCAGATCGTTCACAAGGGCGCTGTTTGCCGTCAGCAACACTATGTCATCTTGCTCGTTCTTCTCCACCGAAACAAATTCGGAGAAATCCTTGCAATCCGCAAGAGCAACGGCAACCGCCTCGTTGATAGCCATTGTCGTTTCCGCTTTGAGGCGCGTTTGCGCGATATCGAGTATAATGGGATTCATCGACCGACGATAAAAATACAATGCAAGCAAAACGGACAGGAGAACCGCAAAAGTCAATACTAATGCAAATTTTCTTGTCCATTTACGATGTTTCTGCTGTTTTGAACCGGTACTCACAATCGAATAACGCGCCATAACGTAGCCTTTTCCACATTATATTCGCATTGATAAGCAAAAGTTACTACTTCTTTTTCGTTCTGGGTCTGAACAGTACCGCCACCAGATAGCCGGACACGATGGCAATGCTTACGCCCGTCGCGCAAGCTGCCAAGCCGCCCGTCAACGCTCCGTAAACGCCGTCCTGCTTCGCCGCCGTAACCGCACCGCGAACCAACGCGTATCCGAACCCGGATATAGGAACGCTCGCCCCCGCCCCCGCAAACTCCACGAGTTTGCCGTACAGACCGAAGCCCTCCAACACAGCGCCGGCAATCAGAAACAAAACCAATATTTTGCCGTTAGTCAGATGCGTATAGTTGATTATTATCTGACCGATCAGGCATATGCCGCCTCCAACGGCAAACGCTTTTACAAACATTAAGAATACGTCCATTATGCCGTCACCTCCACAAGATGAGTTATCGCGGGGATCGTGTCGCCCTGAAACGACGTTGTCGGACTCATCAGCGCGCCCGTCCCCGCCAAAAGAATTTTTTTATATTGCCCCTTGCGCATACGTCCCAACAATACGCTGTTGAAAATCAACGCCGAGCATGCCGCTCCGCTGCCGCCTTGATAGGTTTGCTGCTCGTCCCAATACAAGGACGCGCCGCAATCGTGAAGCTGCTCCGAGATATCGTAACCTTCCTGTTCGGTCAGATCCATAAGGATATCGCTGCCGAGTTTGCCGAGATCTCCCGTATAAATCACATCATAGTCGCTCGGGACGGTTTGAGTATCTTTGAAGAAAGTTACTATCGTATCGCAGGCGGACGGAGCCATAGCCGCGCCCATATTGTTTGTGTCCATTATGCCGTAATCTATCACTCTTCCGAGCGTTGCACGAGTGATCCTCGGCACCTTCGATTCCGATCGACAGGATAATACCGTCGCACCGACGCCCGTTGCCGTCCACTGCGTAACGGGAGACCGAAGTACGCCCAACTCCAACGGATACCGATACTGTCTCTCCGCCGTGGAGAAGTGACTGCCTGCGGCGCACACCACGTTATCCAAACCGTTATTCAGCATAGCCGACCCGACGATAAGGCTCTCGACGAAGGTCGCGCAGGCGTTGTAAATACCCAAAAAACCCGCATGATTCTTTTTGGCGGCAAAAGAAGCCGATACGATCTGATTCAAAAGGTCTCCCGCTATAACGGCGTCGATATCTCCGTCGTTGAGATTGGCTTTGGCTATCGCCCCCTCTATCGCATGCTCGAACATTTTACGTTCCGCTCTTTCAAATGTATTTTGAGCAAACATATCGTCCTCTAAGGCGAAATCGAAAAAACCCTTGTACCTTCCGTCGTTTTCTTTCGGACCCGCAACGGTATATCCCTCCATCACATAGGAATTTGCAAAGTTGAGAGTTCTTTTTTTGTAGTAGTCCATATCAACCTCCGAACAGCAGAGTCAGCAACGCGACTATCACGGATATGGTAACGCCGTTTACGATCACGGGACCCGCCACCAAAAACATCTTTGCGCCCACGCCATAGACATATCCTTCGGCGCGAAATTCCAACGCAGGCGAGACGACCGCATTGGAAAAGCCCGTAATAGGTATCGTGGAACCCGCACCGGCAAATCTTCCTATAACGTCGTAAACGCCGAAACCCGTCATCATCGCCGCGATAAATACGAGAGTCGCCGACGCCAACACCGACGCGTCCTGTGCATTAAACCACAACGAGTAAAGATAGATGAACGCTTGTCCGATAACGCAGATTGTACCGCCGATGACAAACGCCCATATCATATTCTTCCAATGGGAGCTTTTGGGCATCTTTTCAAACACATACGCCTTGTAATTCTCCCGAGTTATTTCCTTGCTTGCTTCCATACTTTCACCTTATTTGATTTTTTCCGATTCCCCTGTTTTCAATGTCGGACGCCGACGGAGAACGCGTTTCGGTTTCATCGCTGTTGCTTCCGTACTTTCTTTCCTTGGGATATTTCATAGCAAGATTGTTGCCGTAAATAGGACACTTTATTCTGCCTCGAAGTATCCTTTCTTGGGCAAAATAGAAATTTATTAGTAAAAAGAGATTATCCGTGCTTCATTCTGACTAAATTTGAATGTTTTTTTTCTGTGTAAAAACTCTTATTGCCCAAATAGAAATCAAAAGCATTGCAAAATAAGCTGCATAATAATAAAAACTAAATCATTCAGTGCGTTTTTAAGTACTATGTTACGCATAATACTATATATTTTGCCAATTACCGTCATAATTTGCAGACAAAAAGATGTATATCACACTAAAAAATGATTTGTAAGATATAAAAATAAAGATCAAAACAGGCGATTCTCGAACAGTAAAAACATTTCAAAACGCCCTTAGTGAATACGCTACGACGATCGGAAAGAGCAGCAATTCTTTATAATAAAAAAGGGTTCTATAATAAATGTTGGGGTGTGAGTAAAAAAAGATAGAGCAAAGACTCTTTTTCAGTGTATAATTGAATTGGAAAATCTAACAAGAAAAAGGGAGATTGCTCTATGGATTATTGTATCACAAAGTTTCTGGATTTGGGAAATGTTTTTGTAGAAAATATTGAAAACAATTTC
>CANQNJ010000022.1 GCA_947625185.1 uncultured Clostridia bacterium | reverse complement strand
CAATCTCCCTTTTTCTTGTTAGATTTTCCAATTCAATTATACACTGAAAAAGAGTCTTTGCTCTATTTTTTTTACTCACACCCCAACATTTATTATAGAACCAAAAAAATTACTCCCCGTTGCAATGACGCGACGGGGAGATTTTTGTTGCAAATTGACCGCGTTTGTCTTATAATATTATTTAATCTGCAAATACTAATGAAAACCCGACTTAATGAGGTATATGAGGTACACAAAGTGACAGAATACAACAAATTGCCTGTTTTGGCTATGAGAGGAAATTTTTTCTTTCCCAACATTCGCGCCAAGGTGGAGGTGGCGAGAGATATATCGCGCAACGCGTTGAAATACGCTTTGGAGAACGGCGGCAAATTTCTTATGGTCAGCCAGATGAACGTCTCCAAGTCCGCTCCTCTTACAGAAGCCGATTTGTATACGGTAGGCGTAGTGGCAGAGATCGCGTCCGTAGAGAGCGCAACGGTAGACGCGACGACGGTGATGGCGCGCACGTTTGACGCCGCCCGAATCGTCAATCTTACGTTCGGCAATGATATTATCTTTGCCGACGCAGAGAGCTTGGAGTTCACCTGCAAGTACAATCACGAGACATATGCGATGTACGAGCAGACAAGGTCGCATCTGAAAAAACTTGCCGAGATCAACCCGTCCGTCGCCAAGATGGACATAAACGTCTTTTCAAACGGAGAGCAAACGGATTACCTCGCTTTTACCAACGTCGTTGCAAACGAGGTGGTGACGCGCCTTGCCGAGAGGCAGAGCTTGTTGGAGGAAACGGACGTAGAGACGCGTATGGAGCGGATATGTGCGTATATCGTTTCGGAGTTGGACTTTGCCAATGCCGAGAAGCGTATCGCCAATCGCGTCAAGCAGCAGGTGGCTTCGGGGCAGAAGGAGTACTATCTGCGCGAACAGATGAAAGCCATCTCTGCGGAGTTGGGCGAAGACGCCAACGAGAAGCAGGACTACCTCGACAAGATCAAGGCGAGCGGAATGCCGGAAGAAGTCGCCGCAAAGGCAACGAAGGAACTCAACCGACTGTCCAAGATGTCCTCGACATCCCCCGACGCCGCCGTAATACGCAATTATCTGGATTGGTTGTGCGACGTTCCCTGGGTCAGGGAAACGGAGGACAACAAGGATCTCAAACTTGCCCGCGAGATACTTGACGAGGATCACTACGGTCTTACGAAAATAAAGGACAGGATCGTAGAGTACCTTGCCGTTATGCAGTTGACGGGTAAGCTTAACGGTCCCATACTGTGCTTTGTCGGTCCCCCGGGAGTGGGCAAGACGTCCATAGTCAGAAGTATCGCCCGCGCCCTCGGACGTAAATATCTTCGGGTGAGTCTGGGCGGCGTTCGCGACGAGGCGGAGATACGCGGTCATCGCAGGACCTATGTCGGCGCCATACCGGGCAAGATCATTTATATGATGAAGCAGGCGGAATGCATCAATCCCGTTCTGCTTATGGACGAGATAGACAAGATGGGCAAGGACAACAGGGGAGATCCCGCAAGCGCCATGCTCGAAGTGTTGGATCCCGAACAGAATTTCAGCTTTACCGATCACTATCTCGAAGTTCCGTACGATCTGTCCAAGGTGCTGTTCGTCTGCACGGCAAACGCCACCGACGACATTCCCGAACCCCTTCTCGACCGTATGGAAGTGATAGAATTGAGCGGCTATACCGAGTTGGAGAAGATAGCCATCGCTAACAGATACCTCCTCAAAAAGAATATGGCGCTGCACGGAATACCGGACGGCGCGATAGAAATATCCGACGAGACGTACGGCAAGATCATCGAACGCTACACAAGCGAATCGGGCGTAAGAAGTCTCGAAAGAGAGATTGCCGCCATTTGCCGCAAGGTCGCGCTCAAATTGGTGGAGGACCCCGAAACAAAAGTGACCGTCACTCCCGACAATCTTCACGAGTATCTCGGGGTGGAGCGTCATCGCGACGAGATGGAACTTGTCGACGATACCGTGGGCACGGCACGCGGCCTTGCCTGGACGCGCGTCGGAGGCGTCACCCTCAATGTGGACGCAACGCTGTTTCCCGGCAAGGGAGACGTGCAGCTTACGGGCAATCTCGGCGACGTGATGAAGGAATCCGCCCGTACGGCGATATCCCTTGTCAAGAGCCTCGCTGATGATTACGGCATAGATAAGGACAAGTTCGAACGCACGGATATACACATTCACGTGCCCGAGGGCGCTATCCCCAAGGACGGTCCGAGCGCCGGCGTGACGATGGCTACGGTGGTAATGTCGGCTTTCAGCGGCATACCAGTTTCCGGCAAGGTGGCAATGACGGGAGAGATCACCCTCAGAGGTAAGGTATTGCCGATAGGCGGACTCCGCGAGAAGGCGCTTGCCGCTTACCGTCTCGGCATCAAGAAGGTCATCATACCCAAGGGCAACGCCCGAGACCTCGAAGAGATCCCGCAAGAGGTCAAGGACAGCCTTCAATTCGTATTGGCGGACGACATCAGAACGGTGTACGACAACGCCCTGGTGAGACAATGATACGCAAAGCGTCTTATGTCAAGGGAGCGGCAAGTTATTCGCAGTGCATAGTATCCGATCTGCCGCAGATAGCCGTAGCGGGCAAAAGTAACGTCGGCAAGAGCAGTTTCATCAACTTCCTCGTCGGCGACGGCAAGCTTGCCCGCACGTCGAAATTGCCGGGACGTACTCGGCTTATCAATTATTTTTTGATCAACGGCGACAGCGACGACGAATTTTTGCTCGTAGACTTGCCCGGTTACGGGTTCGCCAAGGTGTCCGACGCGGAGAAGTTGAAATGGGCGGATCTGTTGGAGAAATATCTCGCCAACGAAAGGCAACTCGCGCAGGTTCTGTTTCTCGTGGATATCAGGCACGAACCCACCAAGGACGACGCCGTTATGTACAATTACCTCTTTACCAACAACGTGCCGTTTACGGTAATCGCCACCAAGGCGGACAAATTGCCGAAAAGTCAGGTGAAAAACCGTTGCAGGGCGATAGCGTCCTTCTTCAAATTGGGCGAAGCCAACGTCCTACCCGTAAGTTCCACGGCAAAGACGGGGCTTGACGCGGTGATCGCCAGGCTCGACCAAGCGCTTGCCGCCTGTAACTCCGTAAGCGTAGACGATTGACCGCCGCTTGCGTTTTGCACAAATTTTACCGCGCGTTATGCATTTTTACACCCCATATAGGCAAAATCAAAGTTTTTACACGCCCGTTCGGCACTTAGATATGCCGTCGGGCGCTTTTTTTGTTATGCACCTTTTGTGTTATTGCGTAAATTGTAAATACAAATAAGTCGGTGTTTGTACGACTGCCGATTATGTGATATCAAATGTTGCAAATAGGTAAATATCAATATTCAAACATTATTTTGCAGCTTGTCGTTTAATATAAATTAACCGATAAAAAATTTTGTAAAAAATAATTGCTGTTTACACGTGAAAAATTTATGTTCGCCGTTTGTTTACGTGCCGCATAATACGCCGGGCGTCGATTCGCAACGGTATTAACTTTTGCAGACATTATATTGCCGTAAGCGGCAGCGCTTTATGTCATTGCTCGCGAAGTGACATTTATTACAAGGCACAACGCGCCCGTCGTTAAATTATTCCAACAAGTTCGTCTATCGACACGTCGAAATACGTTGCCAACGCAATAAGACAGGACATGCTCGGCTCGCGCAATCCGTTTTCCCACAAACTTATGCACCCCTTGCTTACGCCTATTTCTTCGGCAAGTTTTACCTGCCCCAAACCGCGCGATGTACGTAAATATATCAGGTTTTGCCTGAATTTTTCTCCGTAATTTACATTTGTCATCAAAATTATTTTCTCACATTTGTAAGAAAATATATTGACATCTTACAACTGTAAGAGGTATAATGAAAATAACATAACAAGGAGAAGAAAAAATTATGTCGATTGATGAAACTCAAAACAAAAACGCAAAATATTTCCGGCAAATCGCTTGGCAAAAGAAAAACGGCAAGTGGGGCACTTTGGCTTTAATAACGCTTGTCTATATGTTGATATATGTTGCGTGCGGTGCGCTTAGCGTCATATACATCGGCGGCATTGCGACGATTTTGTTAATGGGTCCGTTGGCTCTCGGTTGGGCGCATGTAACGCTTGCTGTTTTGCGCGATAACAGATTGGGTGTGAATACGCTGTTTGACGGTTTTAAGCAATACGGCTCAGCGTTGGCGCTGACGCTTGTAAACAGTATTTTTGTATTTTTGTGGTCGTTGCTGCTTATTGTGCCGGGAATTATCAAAGCATACTCTTACGCGATGTCATATTACATTCTTGCCGACAACCCTCAACTTACGCAAAGCGAGGCGCGCAAACGCTCCATTGAAATGATGAAAGGCAACAAGTGGCGTTTGTTCTGTTTACAGTTTAGTTTTATCGGCTGGTGGATATTGTGCATTTTAACGTTCGGAATACTGTCGCTGTGGGTAGAACCGTATCAACAAACGGCAGTTGCGGCGTTTTATCAAAGTCTGTTGCAAGAAGATGGACAACAATTAAACACAAGTACCGCTATGTAATGGTCGTAATTTGCCGCGTATTTAATGAAATCGGCTTATATTTGCCGTATTGATCGTATTTTTACTTAATCGCCGCAACCGCGTGTTGCGGCGATTTGCTTTTTATATCAAGCACAATTGGTTGTAGTAAACGTCAACAAGATACGGTTGTATGGTAAGCGTAAAAATTATGCCGATTCGGCAGGCGTAAAGCGTTTACGATCGGCGTGCCGTTTTCGCGGTGCAATGCGGAACAAATGGGGACGAATTTGTCGGCTGACGATCAAATGGACGTCTCCGTTTACGTCGCGCTTGTATCAAACGTATTGCGGTCATAACCGTCAAAAGTAATGCTCGCCAATGGAGTAGGCTTTTTTTATTTTTAATTGACATTTAATTGTCAAAAATAATAGAATATATTTGTATTTTTGCGCTCATTGTGCTAAAATACAATTCGGTCGTATCCTCGGGAACGATACTTTGTTTTTTATATCTTTTACCGAAAAAAAAGATATTCGTACCCCTTGCGGGACGAAATCGGAGTTTTTATGGTAAACAATAGCAAGGCTTTCAATTTGGCACAAAATGTGCAATTATATCTTTAACGAATATCGGAAGTAAACACGGCTTTTGTTGCGTTGTTTGCGCTCCGATATTTGCCAAAGGATCTATACAGAGGAGGAAAACGTGAAAAAATTCAGCAAAATGTTGTGCGTCGTTATGGCAGTCCTTTTGTCTGTTTCGGCGGGCATTATGGCGGCGTGCGATTCGCACAAACACACATTCGGCGACAAGTGGACGTCCGACGAGGAAGGGCATTGGCATCCCGCCACCTGCGATCACAAGGATGTCAAGGGAGACTTTGCCAAACACGAGTTTGACGACAGCGGCAGATGCAAGGTGTGCGGCTATCCGCAGTCGGACAAACCCGACGACCCGGTACACGATCATACATATACTACGAGTTGGTGGCACGACGAAACAAATCATTGGCACGCAGCCACATGCGCGCATACGGATATGAAGAGCGATCTCGACGCCCACTCTTACAACAAATTCGGACGCTGCACGGTGTGCGGTTATCAGAACGACGACAGCATTACTTACAACGATTCCATAACGGAGGAACAGTGGAGAACGGCGGTGGCGGATCTCGTCAAAGCCAAAAGCTACACCCGTATAGACGATTACTTTCGCATAGGCAGCGCCTTTGACTGTCACAGGGTACTCGCAGGCGACGGAACGCGCGTACAGGAGACTATTACCACAGCCGACGGACAGGAACTCGTTACGGAATATTCTCCCAAGGGATATCGGGCAGAGTATATAAACAAACGCCTTTACTCATTGACGGAGAACAGAAGTTATCTTGCCTCTTACGACGAGTATTTCGTAAATGAGGTAACTCCCGTTGCCGAAGTTGTATCGGGGCTGTATTCATCGGCGTCGTTCGACGGTGAGACTCAATCGTACAAGTTGCAATTCGGCTCGGTTAAATTGCAATTGTGGTTTGTTGATAACGGCATTTATTCCCTTTCGTACGACAGCGGCGTCAACGGCGATGCCTCTATCTATCTGACGGCTATCGGCAACACATATTTGGACTTTTTGTCGGAACACGTCCACGAGCTGTCCACCGACTACACGACAAACAGTATGTACCATTGGCAACGTGTTTGCTGTCAGGATCATTCCGACGAGATCGTCGACAAGCAGCCGCACTCTTTCGACGGCGACGGCAAGTGTACCGTTTGCGGCTACGTCAAGTCGACGGCGTCCGGTTCGGTAACGGAAGAACAGTGGAACGACGCTATGTCTTTTAAGGGCATAAACAACTTTGCAATGTTGCCTAACGATTCGCAAAACGACGGCGATTTCTATTGGCGCGTGACTTCTTACGGTATTCATGGCGCCGGAAATACTGAGTTTTACAAGACGGAAAACGGCAAAGTATATTCTTATACCGTCGATTCCGAAGGCAATGCAACGAGAGTCGAATGTAAACCGATGTCGTATTACTCCGATCGCATCGTTGCATTTGAGAGGATTTACGAGTTGTTGAGTCTTGTCGGCAAATACGGCGATTTCACTTTTGACGCAACCGTCGGCAGTTACAAGGCGAAAGATATAGACATTGTGAGATGGGGTACGTTATTTAACAGTGACGGTACTTTGGAGCATAGTGTACATCATTACGACGCAGTGGAAGTGATATTCGAAGGGACCGAATTGAAAGAAATATCGCTTAGCAATTCCGGCGGTTTTTCGATAAGATATACGTTCGGCGACGTTTCTATCGACTATCCCGACGTAGGATAATTCCGACGCGGTCGAGAGCTAACTCTCCGACACCGTCGTCACGGGCGGCGCAACGCGTACGGGCAAAATTGCAGGAATGACTTTTGCAATGAGTTCTGTTCGGCAAATGCGGTTTTTGCCGCGATGAACAATAATTTTGTCAAGGGGACTGCCTTTCGGCGGTCCCTTTGTAACGCAAAAGTTTGTCGGACAGTATATTGATAAGTGTTGACCGTGCAAGCGGCGACTGCGGCGGTTTTCGCCGACTTATAAACGCCCGCCGACGGCGCACGGCATATCGCGGCGTTGGATCTGTCTGCGAGGTCATCGCGCAATTTGAAAATTATATTCATATAATTGTATTTTCCGTTGCAATGTGGTAAAATACAATTCGGTCGTATCCTCAGGAACGATACTTTGTTTTTTATATCTTTTACCGAAAAAAGATATTCGTACCCCTTGCGGGACGAAATTGGAGTTTTTATGGTAAACAATAGCAAGGCTTTCAATTTGGCAAAGTACGCAATTATGTTTGCGACGATATTCGTCGCGATGATGATAGACAGGGGCATAAGCGCGGCTTTGCCTATTTCTATGGCGATATGCGTACTGTTGGTGACATTCTCGTTCTGCTTTATCTGTAACAGTTGGGCGGACGGTATAGCGGCATTTGCCTGCTTCGGCATTGCCTCTTTCATCAAGGCGTTTATTTTTCCCGACGGGATACAGTGGTATTTCAAGCCGTTGGTGTATGTGATACCGAGGATCCTCGCGGGAGTGACTTGTTTCGGCGCATACAGGCTGACGCTTCTCGCCGTCGCGTCCGTCAAGCGCCGTCGCGTGGCGCAGGTGACTGCGATGATAACGGCGATAGCGGTAGGGCTGGTATCCAATACGGTGTTTTTCCTGCTTCCGTTCAGCTATCTTTCCAAAGGCGGCAGCGGTTTTGTGGCGGCGATAAAGGGATTGGTATTCATCAACATATTGCCGGAGTATCTCACTTCGCTGCTTGTGGCGCCGTGGGTCGTGCTTGGCGTGCGGCGCGGACTCAAACTCGGCATTGACGGCAACAATTGGAAGATAACGGCGGAGGACCCCGCCCCGACTGCGGATTAAGTCTCGAACGGCGAACGTACATTCGAGCGGCGTTATGTCGCTTGATGTTGCGACTGTACGCTTAAACATTACGGACAAAGGAACTTAAACAATGATTATTACAATCGATATCGGCAACACTAATATCAAAATAGGTCTTTTCGGCAATCAAGGCAAGCTGTGCAATTCCTTCAAGATGTCCACCGACGTCAAGCGCACCTCCGACGAGTACGTCGCGCTGTTGTTGCAGCTTCTTATGTACAACGGCATAGACGTACACTCCGTCAACGGCGCGATACTCTCTTCCGTCATACCGCAGCTTGACTACACGTTTACCAACGTTATTCAATACGTTTTCGGAGTAAAGCCGCTTGTCGTGGGCGTGGGCGTCAAGACGGGACTTGCCATTCGTTACGAATTTCCCAAGGAATTGGGCAGCGATCGTATCGCCACTTGCGTAGCGGCGGAGAAACAGTACGGGGCGCCTTTCCTATTGGTGGATTTCGGTACGGCTACCACATTTAACGTAGTCAACGAACGGCGCGAGTTCGTCGGCGGAGCAATCGCTCTCGGACTCAAAGCGACTATGGAATCCCTCGCGCGCTGCACGGCAAAGTTGCCGAGCGTAGAGTTGGAGACTCCGCCTAAGGTCATTGCGCAGTCCACCCGAAAAGCCATTCAGAGCGGCGTAATATACGGCGCCGTGGGACAGATCAAGTATATGACGCAGCGTATCGTGAAGGAAATGGGTCTGGACAAGATACAGGTCATCGCTACGGGCGGTATGGCGCACCTGATCGCGGACGTAGAGCCGTTGTTCGATCATATCGACCGCGAACTGTCTCTCAAAGGGCTGTACGAAATTTACCGTCTCAATACCAATAAATAAAGGGACTTTTACCGTTATTCTATTGACAAAACAGGGCAAAAAAGTTACAATTTGTTCAAAACAAATGTTCTAATATTGCAGTTATGGAATTCAGACTTCATTCAAAATTTCAACCCTGCGGGGATCAACCGCAGGCGATAGCGGAGCTTACGCAGGGCATAAAGGACGGCTTGGCGACGCAGGTATTGAGGGGAGTTACGGGCAGCGGCAAGACGTTTACAATGGCAAATATAATAGCCAACGTCAACCGTCCCGCCCTTGTCATCTGCCACAACAAGACGCTTGCCGCGCAGCTCTGCAATGAATTCAGAGAATTTTTCCCCGAGAACCGAGTGGAGTTCTTCGTTTCCTATTACGACTACTACATGCCGGAAAGTTACATTCCTTCGCGAGACCTGTATATCGAGAAGGAGATAGACATCAACGACGAAATAGACCGTCTCCGCCACAGCGCGACTTGCAGTCTGTTCGAGCGGCGGGATACCATCGTGGTCGCTTCCGTCAGCTGCATATACGGATTGGGCGCTCCGGGCGAATATTACAAGTTGAGTCTCAGCCTGCGTCCCGGCGACGAAGTAAGCCGAGAAGCGGTAATCAAGAAACTGATTGCAATACAATACGTTCGCAACGATATGGACTTCAAGCGCGGAACTTTCCGCGTGCGCGGAGACATATTGGAGATATTCCCCGCCAGCTACTCCGACCGCGCCGTACGCGTGCAGTTCTGGGGGGACGAGGTGGAGAAGATACAGGAGATAGACGCGCTGACGGGCAACGTCGTCGCCAATCTGCTGCATACGGTCATCTTTCCCGCAAGTCAATATGTGGTGGAAGGCGTCACCCTCGAAAAGGCGTTGAAGGAAATAGAGGAAGATATGGGGACGGAGGTGCAGGACTTTCTGGACGTCAACAAGATCGTCGAAGGACAGCGCCTCAGACAACGCGTCGGCTACGATATCGAGATGATGCGCGAAATGGGTTATTGCAGCGGCATAGAGAACTATTCGCGATACTTTGACGGGCGCAGCGTCGGGCAGCCTCCGTATACTCTTCTGGATTACTTTCCCGACGACTTCATCACATTCATCGACGAAAGCCATATGACTATCCCGCAGATACGTGGTATGTACAACGGCGACAGGGCGCGTAAGCTCAATCTGGTCAATTACGGCTTCCGTCTCAAATCCGCCTATGACAACCGTCCGTTGACGTTCGACGAATTCGACAGCCGCCTCGGACAGCTCATATGCGTTTCCGCCACGCCCGCGGAATACGAGCTTAACCGCGCCGACAACGTGGTGGAACAGCTTATCCGTCCCACGGGTCTGTTGGATCCTTCCGTCGAAGTCCGTCCCGTAGAAGGACAGATAGACGACCTGTTGGGAGAGATCCACAAGACGGTGACGTCGGGTGGCAGAGTGCTTGTGACCACCTTGACCAAGCGTATGGCGGAGAGTCTCACCGAATTCCTCGCCAAGCAGGACGTGCGCGTAAGGTATATGCACAGCGAGATAGATACCCTCGAACGCGTCGAGATCGTCTCGGGGCTTAAAAAGGGAGAATTCGACGTTTTGGTGGGCATCAACCTGTTGCGCGAAGGTCTGGATATGCCGCAAGTCAAGCTCGTCGCCATATTGGACGCCGACAAAGAGGGCTTTTTGCGCAGCGATACCGCCCTTATACAGACAATAGGCCGCGCCGCACGCAACGCAGAGGGACGCGTAATTATGTACGCCGACGTAGTAACGGACAGTATGAAGCGGGCTATCGACGAGACCGATCGCAGGCGCAAAGTGCAGCATTCGTACAACGTCGAGCATAATATCACGCCCCGAACCATCGAACACGACGTGGAGAATACCCTCGAAATCACGCAGAAAGGCGACGATACGATGTCCGTCAAGGATATCGAACGGGAGATAGACAACGTCACCGCCCGTATGAAACTTGCCGCCAATCAGCTGGACTTCGAGAAAGCTATCATCTTGCGCGAGCAGGTGGTGCAACTGACCAAGAAACTCGATAAAGCCAAGAGAAAAAAGAAACAGTAACGGTGTAACTCTGGCGGAGAGCGGATACGATCAAACTGTACGGCAGCGCCGTTACGCCTTGTACCGCAAGCGAGGTGCGGACGTCGTGCAGATAACGCGTTTATCTATGCTTTTTACAGGCGAGGCGACAAGAGAAAATGCAATATGGGGTGAGATTTTGAATAAAATTCGCGTCGATATTTCTCGTTTTGCCTGTATAAAGGTCGGCGGTGAGATAGTCTCCGTTGCCCGATATGCGGAGGACAAGGGACTCAGTCGTATGCACGGCGTGTACACATTGCCCGAATACCGCAACAAAGGTTTTGCCCGTCAAACGGTTACTTCGTTTACTGCGGATATACTCAAATGCGGACGCACTCCCTACTTGCATGTGGACAAAACCAATCCCGTAAGCAACCGTCTGTATTTGTCTATCGGCTACGTTTACGGCAAAACCAAATTGGAAATAGAAAGGGTAGTCGCGCCTTAAATCGTCCTATCCAAACGGCGCGTGAAAAATTTGCAAATGTCCGCCCGCAACACGAAAAAATATTTATTACGCGCATACTAACGTTATGCGCAACGGCAGTCCAATGAAAGATATAGTAATAAAAAATGCAAAAGAAAACAATCTAAAAAGCGTAAGTCTGACTATCCCGCGCGACAAACTCGTGGTATTTACGGGTCTGTCGGGCAGCGGCAAGTCGTCGCTTGCCTTCGATACGATATTTGCCGAGGGACAGCGCCGCTACGTGGAGAGCCTGAGCAGTTATGCACGGCAATTCCTCGGGCAGATGGACAAGCCGGACGTCGAAAGCATAGAAGGACTTTCGCCGGCTATCTCCATAGATCAAAAGACGACTTCTTCCAATCCGCGCAGCACGGTGGGCACCGTTACGGAGATATACGATTATCTGCGTTTGCTTTATGCGCGCATAGGCGTCGCCTATTGTCCGCATTGCGGTTTGCCCATAACCAAGACCACCGTAGATCAGATATGCGACAGAATAGTCTCTCTCGGAGAGGGTACCAAGCTGCTGATCGTCGCGCCCGTCGTTCGCGGCAGAAAGGGCGAGTACGCCAAGCTGTTCGACCAACTCAAACGTCAGGGATATCTGCGCGTCAACGTGGACGGCAATATGTACACGTTGGACGAGGAAATCAAGCTCGAAAAGAACGTCAAGCACAATATCGGCGTTGTCGTTGACCGACTTACCGTCAAGCCCGAGATGAACACGCGTCTCAGCGACAGTATCGAGACCGCGCTTAAACTTGCCGACGGATTGGTCGTGGTGTCGGCAAACGGCAAGGATACCACCTATTCGGACAAATTTGCCTGTCCCGAGTGCGGCTTTACCATAGAAGAATTGGAACCGCGTTCTTTCTCCTTCAACAGTCCGTTCGGCGCCTGTCCGGAGTGTCTTGGGTTGGGATTCAAGCAGGAGTTCGACGAAAACCTTATTATTCCGGACGACTCCAAGTCTCTGCACGAAGGCGCGGTAAGGCTTCTCGGCTTCAATCTGGGCGCGGCGAGTTGGATGCGGACGCTGTTTGAAGCGTTGTCGGCTAAATACGGTTTCAGTTGCGACGTCCCCGTGCGGGATCTGCCCAAGTCCGTCTACAATACGATAATGTACGGCAACGGTATCGAACAGCTGGAATGCCGTCTGCGCGACGGACGAACTTTCAACGCCACCTGGGAGGGCATCATTCCGATGATGACCCGTCGCCACAACGACTGCAAGAGCGATTGGACTCGGCAGGAATACGAGAAATATATGGTGGACAAGCCCTGTCATCACTGTCACGGCAAGCGTCTCAAAGATGAGATTCTCGCCGTCAAGGTGGGCGGACTCAATATTTGGGAGGTGGGCGAGCTGTCCGTTTCCAAGGCGTTGGAGTTCTTCGGCAATCTCCAATTGGACGAAACGCGCGCCAAGATTGCATATATGGTATTGCGCGAGGTCAACGCCCGTCTCAAATTTCTTGTGGACGTGGGGTTGGGATATCTTACGTTGAACCGCAGCGCGGGGACGCTTTCGGGCGGAGAAGCGCAGCGCATACGCCTTGCCACGCAGATAGGTTCGGGACTTACGGGCGTGC
Source organism: uncultured Clostridia bacterium (assembly GCA_947625185.1). Taxonomy (GTDB): domain Bacteria; phylum Bacillota; class Clostridia; order Christensenellales; family CAG-314; genus Fimimonas. Next base: position 13,700 of record CANQNJ010000022.1, on the reverse strand, counting down.
TGTATATTCTTGACGAACCGTCCATAGGACTTCATCAACGCGATAACGGCAAGCTTATCGCCACCCTTACGCGGCTGAGGGATATAGGAAATACGCTCATAGTGGTGGAACACGACGAGGATACTATCCGAGCGGCAGATTTCGTCGTGGACGTCGGTCCCGGCGCGGGCGTACACGGCGGCGAGATTGTCTTTGCTGGCACCGTCCCCGATCTCATCAAATGCAAGCGGTCTATTACGGGCAAGTATCTCAGCGGAGAGCTGTTTATTCCCGTTCCCGCTCAACCGCGCGAGGGCAACGGACATATGCTTACCGTCAGGGGCGCGTACAAGAACAATCTCAAACACATCGACGTAAGTTTCAAGTTGGGTTGTCTCAATCTCGTTACGGGCGTATCGGGCAGCGGCAAGAGCAGTCTCGTCAACGAAGTGTTGCTTCCCTATCTGGAACAGCGTCTCAACCGCGCCCGCCGCAGCGACGTATTTTGCGACGCTATCGAAGGCGCGGAATATCTCGACAAGGTCATTTCGATAGATCAGAGCGCGATAGGACGCACCCCTCGCAGCAATCCCGCGACTTATACGGGCGTATTTACAATGATCCGCGATCTGTTTGCTTCCACGCCGGACGCCAAGGAGCGCGGCTACGGCAGCGGACGGTTCAGTTTCAACGTCAAGGGCGGACGTTGCGACCATTGCGACGGCGACGGCATACTGAAAATTTCAATGAACTTTTTGCCCGACGTTTACGTCCCGTGCGAGGTGTGCCACGGCGCGCGCTACAACCGCGAGACGCTTGCCGTCAAGTATAAGGGCAAGTCGATATCCGACGTGTTGGATATGACCGTAGAAGAAGCGGTCGGCTTTTTTGAAAATATAACCTCAATAAAGAATAAGATTCAGACGCTGTACGACGTCGGGCTCGGCTATATGAAGTTGGGACAATCTGCCACGACGCTGTCGGGAGGCGAAGCGCAGCGCGTCAAGCTCGCAACGGAACTGAGCAAGCGCAGTACGGGCAAAACGCTGTACATTCTGGACGAACCGACAACGGGTCTGCACGCGCACGACGTTGCCAAGCTGATAAGCATATTGCAGCGTCTTGTCGCAAGCGGCAACACCGTTATCGTGATAGAACACAATCTGGACGTCATCAAGGTCGCCGACTATATCGTCGATCTCGGTCCGGAAGGCGGCGACGAAGGCGGCACCGTTGTGGCGGCGGGGACTCCGCGAGAGATAGCGGCGGATCCGCATAGCTATACGGGCGAGTTTCTCAGACCCGTTCTCGACAAAGCAAAGCATTGACGGCATCGGCCTTCCCTTGATAAATTCAGGCGGAAGGCTTTTTGTCGGCTGTTCTGCTGTTGTCGGGGCGTTTCGTAACGTTTACCGTTGATCGAATAATGCTATATGCGATAAAATGTATTTTGAAAACACACAATGCGGCAGTCGGCAAAAGCGGCGTATTCATTCGTCCGCAGCGAGTTTTATCCTCGTCGTTAAAGTTACCTGCTGCGTCGGCGGATATTTACTGCCGTTTGAATTTTTCTTTTGTCGTCGCCGCTTGTAAAATATCGTAAATTAGTGTAAAATATCATTAAAAGTCACGGCGTTCACGCGCCGAGAGGTGAATTATGTCCAAACAAAAGTTACTGCTGATAGACGGCAACAGTATATTGAACCGCGCTTACTTTGCGCTGCCTATGATGAACGACGCGCAGGGACGCAACGTCAACGCAGTATACGGTTTCGTCAATATTTTGCTCAAAGCGCTCGGCGATCTTCAACCCGACAAGCTGCTTGTCGCCTTTGACGAGCGCGGACACAATTTCCGCAAGGATATATATCCCGAATACAAAGCCAACCGTCACGGCATGCCGGACGATCTTGCCGCACAGTTGCCCGTTTTGCACGAACTGCTCGGCGCTCTGCGCGTTCAGACGGCGCAGTCTCCGGGCGTAGAGGCGGACGACATTATCGGCACCGTTTCGCGCGCTTTCGACGGCGACAGCTACATCGTTTCCGGCGACAGAGATATGCTTCAACTCGTCAGCGACAACGTCACCGTGCTGCTCACCAAGAAGGGCGTCACGGAAGTGGAAACGCTTACTCCCGAGTCTCTCAAATCCGACTACGGTCTCACTCCGGCACAGGTGATAGAGTACAAAGCGTTGCGCGGCGACACGTCGGATAACATTCCCGGGGTCAAGGGCGTGGGAGAAAAAACCGCCATGGCTTTGTTGGCGAAGTACGGGGACATAGATACGATATTCGCCAATACCGACAAGGAGAAGGGCGCCCTGCGCGACAAACTCATCGAGGGCAGAGAAATGGCGTACGTCAGCAAGCGTCTGGCTACCATAGTGACGGACATAGATATAGACTACAACATCAACGCCGCCGATCTGCCCGTTTTCGGCGCGGAGGCAAAGCGTATGCTCGAACAGTTGCAATTCCGCTCCATAGCAAGCCGTATTGTATTCGACGACAGCGAAAGCGTTGCCGACGTCGCGGCGGAGACGGTGCCTGTCACGACCCTTGCTCTGCTCGGCGAACTCATAGACAGGTTGTCCGCGGCGAAATATTTTGCCTTTCACTATGACGGCGTCGCGATATATTTGTCCGATGACGCCGCCGTGCAATATTCGGTAATGCCGTCGGATAGTTTCTTGGACGAAATGACCGTCGACGCGGTGTGGAGCGCGCTTGCGCCTTTGCTGGGCGGCGATATTCCCAAGGCGGTATATGACGGCAAGTCGCTCAGACATATGCTTGCGCCTTTGGGCGTAGAGTTGAACGGGGTGCGTTACGACGTCTGCCTTATGCAATATCTGTTGGAATACCGCGCCTACAAGGATATCGGCAGTCTTGCCGCCGCCAACGGATATGAGGCTCTCGGCGCGGCAATATTCGCCCTCGCCGACAAGCTCGACGGTCAGCTTTCGCAAAACGGCGTAGACAAATTGTATTACGATATCGAGCTTCCGCTGTCCGACCTGTTGTACAGGATGGAAGTGGAGGGCGTCAAGGTAGACGTAGAACTTTTGGACAAGATGTCTGCGGAGCTGCATATGCAATTGGACGCCGTCACTGCCGAGATATACGAGTTGGCTGGCGAGACCTTCAATATCAACAGCCCGATGCAATTGCAACGCATTTTGTTCGACAAATTGGGCTTGCCTCACGGCAAGAAAAACCAACGGGGTTATTCCACGGGCAACGACGTCTTGGAGAAGTTGACGGACAAGCACCCCATCGTGGGCAAAATTCTGTCTTTCCGACAGACGTCCAAGTTGCTGTCCACCTATCTCGACGGCTTGAAACCTCTTGTAAAACACGATCTGGTGCATACCACATTCAATCAGACGCTTACTTCTACGGGACGTTTGAGCAGCAGCGACCCCAATTTGCAGAATATCCCCGTTCGCAACGAAATGGGCAAGGAAATACGCCGACTGTTCGTATCCAAATACGGCGTTTTTGTCGGCGCGGACTATTCTCAGATAGAGTTGAGGTTGCTTGCGGCTTTCAGCAAGGACGAAAATCTGTTGGACAGCTTCCGCAACGGAGAGGATATACACACGCGCGTCGCTTCTGAATTGATGGGAATTCCGCCGCAACTTGTCAATCACGATATGCGCCGTATGGCTAAGGCGGTCAATTTCGGCATTATTTACGGCATATCCGACTTCGGATTGAGTCAGAACGTACACCTGACCGTCAAGAAAGCGCACGAGTACATCGATCTGTACTTCAAACGTTTTCCGACTATCAAGACATATCTGGACGGATGCGTCGAACAGGCAAAGAAAGACGGTTACGTTACTACGCTGACGGGCAGACGGCGTCAGATGCCCGAACTGAAAAGCGGCAACTACAACCTCAGAGCTTTCGGAGAACGCGCGGCAATGAATATGCCCCTTCAAGGCAGCGCCGCGGACATAATGAAGATAGCGATGTTGAAAGTGGACGAGGCAATGCGCAAGGCGGGGCTCAGAAGCAAGATAGTTCTGCAAATACACGACGAATTGATAGTGGATTGCTATCCGGAAGAGGCGGAGACCGTCAAGCTCATCGTCAAGGAACAGATGGAGAACGCCGTCGATCTCGCTTGTCCGCTCACCGTCGAAACCGAGGAGGGAGAGACGCTTTATGAAGCGTAAAGTCATTGCGCTGACGGGTTATATAGGCAGCGGCAAGAGCTGCGTTGCGCGTATTTTGCGGCAATGGGGTTACAAAACCGTCGATTGCGACGCTATCGCAAGGCAGATTGCCAACGAACCGCACGTCATTGCGGCGATAGGAGAACTGTTGGGCGGCGAATATGTACGGGACGGACGTTTGGATCGTTCCGCCGTACGTCAACGCGTCTTTGCCGACAGTGAGTTGTTGGACAAATATCAATCGCTGTTTTTCGACGAAGTGCGCGTGCGTTTACAACAGATCGTCGCGGAGACGGACGGAACGCTGTTTGTCGAGATACCCGTATTGGACGCTTTTCGGTTTGATTGGAGCGAGGTGTGGCGCGTGGAATGTCCGCGCGACGAAATATTGCGCCGAGTCGCCGCTCGGGACGGAGTAAACGCCGAAAGCGTCGCCGCAACGCTGTCCGCGCAGAAACCGTGTTCGACGCCAACCCGTACTATAAACAATAATGGCACTCTCGCCGAGTTGGAACAGACGGTGGACGCGGCGCTCAGGTCCGCGGGACTTCGCGATTAGGCGCGTCGGACGGGCTTTACAGACCCGTATCGATGATTGCGACGGAAAAAAGCGCATTTATTTTGTTTAATTTATTTGACAATTTTCCGTCAAAAGTACTAAAATATACAGGGCTTGTGAGGCAGTACGCGCGTGCTTGCCTCACATAAATTTTGCACGGGAGCGATACGCTCGGCGTATGCGCTCGAAAAGAGGCTGAACAATGATCTCTACAATACTTAACGGAACTATCGCGGCGGCTCCGCTTATTCCAAGCGGTTATATAGGCAGTTTGCTCGCCATTGCCATAGCGTTGATGTGCGGCTTGCTTGCCACGCGTTTAATGAAGGTTATCGGGTTGCCCAACGTCACGGGCTACCTTATCGTGGGTCTTATCATAGGACCGCACGCGCTCGGTATCATCAGCGAGGACGTGCTTTCCGGCGTCGGCGGCGCGGGCGGATTGGATATCGTCAGCACGGTGGCATTGGGCTTTATCGGTTTCAGCATAGGCGTGGAGTTCAAGCTCACCCACATCAAGGAGATAGGCAAGAGCGCCATAACCATCACGTTTTTCCAAGCGCTCACCGCAACGCTGTGCGTAGACTTGGGATTGGTCGCGATAAGTTATCTTTTGCCGAACGTAATGACGGTGTACGAGGCGCTTATTCTCGGCGCGATCGCGACCGCCACGGCGCCTGCCGCGACGTTGATGGTAGTGCGGCAGTACAAAGCCAAGGGTATAGTCACGGGGACGTTGCTTCCCGTCGTCGCATTGGACGACGCCGTCGGTCTCATCGTATTTGCCGTTTCCAATTCCATCGCCCTGTCTCTCGCCAACAACGCGGCGGGTCTCGGCGGAGGAATATCCGCGTTGGATATCGTGGTGTGGCCCGTTCTGGAAATTGTCTGCTCGTTGGTCATCGGCGTGGGCGTAGGCGCGTTGCTTTCGGTAGTGCCGCGTTTCTTCAAATCCCGCGACAACCGCACGATCGCGGCGATAACGTGCGTATTTTTGTCCCTCGGTATCTGTCAGTTGTTTGAGATATTCGAGGAAAACGGTTGGCTGCCCTTTGCGCTGTCCGATCTGCTTGTGTGCATGATGGCGGGAGCCACTTTCGTCAATATGCGTAAGGAAGCGGGCGTTATGATGGAAGGTACCGATCGGTGGACTCCCGTTGTGTTGATGCTGTTCTTCATATTGTCCGGCGCGGAGTTGGACGTAATGATGTTTGCGGAGAACCCCTTGCTGTTGGTATGCATAGTCGCCTATATCTTGTTGCGTTGCGCGGGCAAGTATTTCGGCACGATGGCGGGCGCGGCTGTCACCAAGAGCGACAAAAAGGTGCGCAATTACCTCGGTATCACGCTGTTTCCGCAGGCGGGCGTGGCAATCGGTATGGCGACCATGTGTAAGACGGAGTTTGCCAAGGAAGCCGCTACTGTGCTTAATGCCGATCCGACCAATACTGCCGCGGCGGATATACTCTCTCACGTCGGCGCCAATATCGTAACTATCACGATGTGTGCGGTGCTTATATACGAGCTTGTCGGTCCCGTCCTCACCAAGTGGGCGTTGGGCAGAGCGGGCGAGATCGCTCCGGAAATGCTCCGTCGCCGCAAGAACAGACAAGCGGCGCTTGCAACCGCGGGCGACGTGTCTGCGCCCGTCGATACCGAGCAGCAAACGGTCGTTGAAGGGGCAGAACCTTCCGATAACGGTTCGGCGGAACAATCCACACCCTCCGATAGTGACGGTAAACGGCAATGAAGAAGAGTACTATGTACGAACTTATGCGTCAGAGCGAACTTGCCGATGACGACGGTATGGATTTGGACGACGCCGTGGCGGAGGACGCTCGTTCCGATGCGGAGAAGTTCAAGGAAAAGTATAAAGAATTTTACACCGACATAAAGCTGTCGGACAGAGAAGATTGGTAAAGAGCAACCGCCCAAACGCAAGTCGCTCGGGTATTCGGTGCAAAAAGGCTTCGCTTCGGGCACGGAGTGCCCTCGTTGCAGATTATTTTGCACCGAATACCCTCGCTCGTGGTGTTACAAGGTTGGGGCATTATTGAAACTTAGTCGCTCTTATATCCCACGCAAAAAGGCTTCGCTTCGGGCACGGAGTGCCCTCGTTGCAGATTATTTTGCACCGAATACCCTCGCTCCGTCGTCGCAGCTCGCCCTTGACATCACCGCCCGCGCCAATCAGCGCGGGCGGTACCGCTGTCAGGCGGCTGCTCCTATCCCCATCAAGTCTCCTTTGTCGACTTGACGGGGACCCCTTTTTGTTGCAAGGTGCCCGACCACCCGCTCCTATCCGCAGGGATAAGGTCGAAAACTGCAAATATCAAGCCGTCCCTTCGGCGCGCATAGGTTGTATCGTAAAATAAAAATATATTGCGCCTAAGGACGAAGGGCGAACAAGGCAATCTCCACAGTGTGGAGTTGCCCGCCCTGAGTGCAAGGACGTGCTATTTCTAAGGCACGTCCGCAGCATAGGACCGCTTGCGGTGGAAGGGACTGACGGGAAGAAAATTAAGTTTGCAATTTGTGCAAGCGCCGCGCAGGTCGCCGCTTGCAACGAAATTTTCGCTTTACTTGCTACTATGCGCGACGCGCGCATCTCCGCTTGTTCAAATTCCGCATTAACACAGAAGTCGCCTTTTGTATTTCATTTACTTCTGTAACTCAACATTTTTCACAAAATCATTTTTGCGGCTTTTTTGCCGCAACAATTTAATTGTAATCATTTACATTTAATTATTCTTATGGTATACTATACTTCGTATGGCGCTGTTGCGCCAAAAATCCTAACAAAGGAGTATCCTTATTTATGAAAACTTTCAGAGGTGGTTTTCATGTGCCGGACAACAAGGATCTGACGGCGACGGCGGTCATCGAACAAATGCCCGTCGTAACCGACTACTACGTCCCGCTGTCGCAGCACATAGGAAAACCTGCGCAGCCTGTCGTAAACGTCGGGGACGAGGTTGTCGAGGGACAACTGATAGCAGAGGCGTCCGCCTACGTTTCGGCAAACGTTCACTCGCCCGTTTGCGGCGAAGTGGCGGAGCTGGTCAAACGCAAGAACGCTCAGGGCAACGTCGTCGACTGTATCCATATCAAGTCCAACGGCAAGCAGGACAAATTTGTTTTGCCCGCGCTTGACGATCCCTCGCCCGAGCAGATCGTGGAGCGCGTCCGTGAGGCGGGCATCGTCGGTATGGGCGGAGCAGGCTTCCCGACGGCGGTCAAATTGCAGCCGAAAGACCCCGTCGACAGTCTTGTGATCAACGCCGCCGAGTGCGAACCCTATCTCAATTGCGACAATCGTCTGATTATCGAGCGTACCGATCGGTTCCTTGCAGGCGTACGTCTTATTGCCAAGGCGATAGGCGTAAGCAATATCTATATCGGTATCGAGGCAAACAAAACCGAAGCGTACAACAAGTTGCTTGAACAAGACGGCGTCATCGCCGACACCAAGGAAGCGTTGGAAAATCGCAAAGAGGGCGACATCGTTGTTGTCCTGCTCAAAGCCAAGTATCCGCAGGGCGCGGAAAAGACTCTTATCAAGGCTTGTCTCAACCGCGAAGTCCCCGTCGGTGCGCTTCCCGCGGCAGTGGGCTGCATTGTGGACAACGTCGGCACCGCGTACGCCGTATGGGACGCCGTAGTCAACGGCAGACCGCTTTACAAGCGTCTTATGACGGTCAGCGGTCGCGGCGTCGTCAATCCCAAGAATATCGAAGTCCCCGTTGGCACCCCTCTGTCGCAGATCGTCGAACTGTGCGGCGGACTTACGGATAACGCCGTCAAGTTGGTATCGGGCGGACCGATGATGGGTTTCAGTCTGATGAATCTCGACGTATGCACGACCAAGACGGACAGCGGTTTCCTCGCGCTCACCGACAAGGAAGCGTCAACCGTGCTGCCTACGCCCTGTATCAACTGCGGACGTTGCGCAAGCGTATGCCCGATGAGACTTATGCCGATGTATATCGACTTCTACACGACGGTCGGCGATACGGAAAACGCCGTCAAATACGGTGCGCTCAACTGTTTCGAATGCGGAACGTGCGCTTATGTATGTCCCGCCAAGCGTCCGATAGTGCAGAGCGTCCGACTTACGAAAATAAAAGCAAAGGAGAAGAAATAATATGTCTAATTACGTTTATTCAAGTTCTCCGCATATCAAGTCGCCCCGTACGACGCGTCGCATAATGATAGACGTATGTATTGCATTGCTTCCCGCGTGCATTGCAGGTTGTATTCTTATGGGGACGGCAAGTCCGGCGACTCCCGAACTCGGTTGGTTGTCCTTTATGCACCTTGCTATTTGCTGCATAACCGCCGTGGCTTCCGAGTGGGTATTTTTGCTCTGTTGCAAGAAACCTTTCAAGCAGATCCTTCGTGAATTCGACTTTACGTCCCTCGTTACGGGATTGCTGATAGGTATGAACCTTTATCCCACTTCCAAGTGGTACGTCGGCATATTTGCAAGCATATTTGCCATCGTGGTGGTAAAGATGCTGTTCGGCGGCACGGGCAAGAATATCGTCAACCCCGCTATCGCGGGCAGAATATTCGCCTTCATCGCATTCGGCGCGGCATTCGGCGGCGTAATGGGTTATATGGGGCCGGGCAACAATACCTGGGCGCTCAATTCTCCCGTCAGCGGCGGTACCGTTACCGCGGGAGCGACTCCGCTTCAAACTCTGTTCAATTCGCAATATACGAGTTCGCTCACCAATCTGGATCTCTTCCTCGGCACGGGCGTTGCGGGCTGCATAGGCGAGACCTGCAAGCTGGCATTGATCGTCGGCGGCATTTATCTCGTCATTCGCGGCGTACTCAATTTCCGTTGGCCTCTCGTATACATCGCCACGACGGGCGTCGTGTCGGTATTGATCGCCTGGATCGACGGTTGCCGCGCGCTGCCCAACAGCAACGGCGTTATGATAGGCGTCGAATTGGAAAAAGCCATAGGGCAATTTCTCCCCTCGATATTGAGCGGCGGACTTATTCTCGGCGCGATATTTATGGCTACGGATTATGTCACTACTCCCAATACCAAGTTAGGCAACTACATATACTTTGCTTTGTTGGGAGTACTTACTGCGGTCCTGCGTAAAGCCGTCAAGGGCGAGGCTGTGTCCTTTGCAATTCTGCTCGGCAATATCCTCGTACCGCTGTTCGACCTTGTGATTCGCAGAAAACCTTTCGGCTATGTCAAGCCGGAAAAGAAATCCCGCTTCGGCAAAAACAAAACGAAGGATCCCGTATCCGACGAAAAAGTAATAGCAAAGGAGGCAAACTGATATGATTGATTTGCTTTCATTGTCTCGCGGCGGAAGCGTCGCTCTGCTTGTGGTAATGCTCGTTATCGTGGCGGCTCAGATAGGTCTGGTCGTTTGGCTTGCGGTATTGCATTTCAAGTCACGCAAGCCCGTTGCGGCAACTTCCGCAAATGAGACGGCGGCTGCGCCGTCGCAGCCCAAGACAGGCAAGGGCAAGAACCCCGCGCTTATCGCTTCGGTAAAAGCCGTCGCCATATTGGTATGTATCTGCTTTGTGTGCGTGGCATTGCTTGCCGTCTGCAACGAGCTGATGTACATAAGCGACGAAGAACGTTTCAACCGTTCGTTAAGTAAAATTTATCCCGGTTTCCAGGGCGATTCGAGTTTCGACCAGACTCCCGACAGCCAATTTGCAACCAATCACGCATACAAGGGACAGGTCAAGAAGGTTTACAAGAGTACCACGGGCGACTACATCATAGAGGCTCTCGGCGGAGGCGGATTCCAGGACGGCAGCGTTACGCTGTATGTGGTGGTAGGCGCCGACGCCAAGATCAAGGCGTGGGCGGTCAAGGAAAACGTCGGTCAATCCTATATCGACCGTATTCCGGGCAACGCAGGCAATACCTGGTATGTCGGAGAGGATATCTCCAACGAACTTGCCCTCAATATGACGGGCGCAACGGTGGTGGCAACGTCGACAGCCATCAACAACGCCGTCAATATGGCGTCCTACTATGCGCGCAACGCGCTCGGTTTGGGCGAGAACCCCGAGGCGGACGCTCAGAAAGCGGTTGCCGAGTTGCTCGGAGACCAATACGCCGATTACAAGATGACGTCGGTCAACATTTCGAGAGCGACGGTGGACGGCAGCAAGGGCGTGGCGGAAGCGCTTTCCGACGTGAATAACGGTTTGAGTTATCTGTTCCTGATGCAGGGCGAAGCAAACATGTTTGCATATGTCTACGGCGCCAAGGAAACATTGAAGATAGTCGTCGTCAAGGACAACGCGATCGTTGCCAAGACGGAGGGTGTATCGGATACCGACGAATTTGTCGTCAACATACTTGCAAACCCCGTATACACATTCACATTCGGCAGTTATCAGGCGTATGCGATCGTCACCGAGAGTGCCGACGGCGTATATACGGTTGCCGGACTCAAAGTAGGCGTAACTCCCAATACCTATGTGTTGAAGATAACCGTACAGCCGGATACCGACGGCAAGGGCAAGGTGAGCGCGATAGAGGCTACCGTAAACGGATATGTCCCCGGCGAGCCTGCGGAAACGAACACCAACAAGCTGATTACGTCGTTGGTCGGAGCAAGGCTCGACAACATCGACGCTTGGTACAACGACAAGACCGAAGGCGGAACGGGCTTCGTTACGGGAGCAACTCAATCTGCCAATCTTATCCGCGCGGCGGTCCAAGCCGCTTTGACAGCCTTTGACGCGAGTTCCGCGTCGGGCAACTAAGGAGGGCACAGCAATGAAATTGAAAAAATTTAAGGAAATAGCTCTCGACGGAGTTGTTCGTCAGAATCCCACATTCCGACTTGTATTGGGCACATGTCCCACGCTTGCGGTAACGGGTATGGGCGCGGTATCCTGTCTCGGTATGGGCGCGGCGGTAATATTTGTGTTGGTATTCAGCAACCTCATCATTTCGCTGCTTCGCAACATCATTCCCGACAAGGTACGCATTCCCTGTTTCATAATCATTATCGCGACGTTTGTTACGATCATCTCTATGTTTATGGAAGCGTTCTTGCAGGAGTTGTACGCGTCCTTGGGAATGTTCATCGATCTGATCGTTGTCAATTGCATCATATTGGGACGTGCCGAAAGCTTTGCAAGTCACAATCCCGTATTGGATTCCGTTTGCGACGGATTGTTTATGGGTATCGGTTTCACCCTGTCCCTCACTTTGATGGGCATCGTGCGCGAGGTACTCGGCAAGGGCGCGTTGTTCGGCGCTCAGTTGTGGAACTTCAAGATAGAGTTCTTCGCCAAGCCGGCAGGCGCGTTCCTGACATACGCATTGTTTATCGCGATATTCAACGTGTGCTACAATGCGGTAGAACGCAAGCTCAAACATCAAGCCGCTCATAAGGCAGCTTTGGCAGAACACCAATCGGAAGCGGCAGTTGCCGCGACCGAGGCTAAGGAGGCGTAATTATGGACGTATTTGCGATAATCATTGCGGCGCTTTTTGCCGACAACTTTGTTCTTTCTCAATTTTTGGGAATATGTCCCTTTCTCGGAGTCTCCAAGAAGATAAGCTCTGCCGCGGGTATGGGTATTGCGGTCACGGCGGTAATGGTGATCACCTGCGCCGTGTGCTATCCGATATACACGTTCCTGCTTGCGCCTATGGGATTGCAATATCTCAATATTTTGGTATTTATTCTGCTCATTGCGTCTTTGGTGCAGATTTTGGAAATGGTCCTCAAACGTTTCAGTCCGGGGCTGTATTCCGCAATGGGCATTTATTTGCCCCTCGTCACCACAAACTGCGCTATACTCGGCGTCGCCAAGATCGTTACCAACGTAGCGGCAAGCGCGGCGGACGCGGGTTTTGTATTCTCCGACGTATTCTTCGGACAGCTCGTCAGCGTCAATATGGCAATGGGTTACGGAGAAGCGGTCCTCAGCGGTTTGTTCTACGGTTTGGGATTCACGTTGGCTATCGTGTTGCTTGCGGGTCTGCGTATCAAGACGGACAAGTTGCACGTTGCCAAGGCTTTGAGAGGCTTTCCGATGACGATGCTTGCCGCTTGCTTTATGGCAATGGCATTCTATGTATTCACGTTAATGTAAGGAGGGCGTTATGACCGATTTATTACTTGCAGTAGGACGTCAATTTCAATGGACGACGGTGCTTATCGCGTTAGCGATAGCTTTCGGTTTCTCGCTTGTACTCGGAGTGTTGATCCTCGTCATCAACAAGTTCACTCAGGTCAAGGAAGACCCGCGTATCAAGGAAGTGGAGAAATGTCTTGCGGGAGCCAACTGCGGCGCTTGCGGTTATCCCGGTTGCGCAGGCTTTGCCAAGGCTCTCGTCGAGGGCAACGCCAAGTTGGACGGCTGCGGACAAACTCCCGTTGACAAACGTATTGAGATAGGCAACATTCTCGGTATCGCGGTGGACGGCAATGCCGAGCCTACGATAGCGGTCGTGGGTTGCTGCGGCGGCGTCAAGTGCCGTGACAAGTACGATTATCAGGGATACGGCGACTGCGTCAGTCAGAATTTGCTTGCGGGCGGACGCAAAGCCTGCGAAGTCGGCTGTATGGGCGCGGGCAGTTGCGTTGACGCCTGTCCCTATCACGCGATAGAGTGTCGCGAAGGATATTCGCACATCGACCCCGATCTTTGCCGTAGTTGCGGACTTTGCATACAGACTTGTCCCAAGCGTCTCATCAAGCGCGTACCCGTCTCCGCCAAGGTTTATGTGGCGTGTTCGACGGAATGTCGCGGCAAGGATGTAATGTCCAATTGTCAGGCGGGCTGCATAGCCTGCGGCAAATGCGAGCGCAATTGTCCGACGGGCGCAATCCATCTTGTCAACAACGTACCCATCATCGATTACAGCAAGTGTATCCACTGTTACAAGTGTCTCGAAGGTTGTCCGCGCAAGTGTATCAAATATGTACATCCCGAGGACGTTCCCGCTTCGAGCGAAACCGC
>CANQNJ010000021.1 GCA_947625185.1 uncultured Clostridia bacterium | reverse complement strand
TAGAGGGAGCAAACCTATTCAATTATATGTTGGGAAAAGTACCTACACCCCAACATTTGACATAGAGCCTTTATTTTTCTTCATAAACTTCCTTCACCCCAACATTTGTCATAGAGTCTATTTATGTGCTGTTTGCGCAACGGAATCTACATACCGTGCCGCGTTAAAGCCCGCAACGGCGCCGTCGCCCACAGCCGTGGCGCATTGACGAACGGATTTAGTGCGGCAATCGCCCGCAACGAAAATGCCCGGGCAACTCGTCATGCAATCTTCGCCCGCAACGATGTAGCCCTTGTCGTCCAACTGCACCAATTCGGCGAAAATCTCATTGTGCGGTTCCTGCCCTATCGCGACAAACACTGCGTCGCAATTCAGATATGTGACGGCGCCGTCGCCGTCGCGGCAGACAACGCCCTCCACCTTGTCCTCTCCGAGCAACTCCGTAACGGAGACGTCCTTGATCCATTCTATACGGGAGTCGGCGACAAGTCGGTCGGCAAGTTCTTTGTCGCAGAACAACTTGTCGAACATAGTGACGAGACGTACCTCGCTGCAAATATCCGCAAGATACAGCGCATACTGCACGGCGCTGTTGCCGTCGCCCACCACGCAGACGGGTTTGCCTTTGTAAAACGCGCCGTCGCACACGGCGCAATAGCAGACGCCTCTGCCCGCAAGCCGCTCTTCTCCGTCCACATTCAACTTCTTGTGCGTAACGCCAGCGGCGATCACCGCAGACAGGCAATCGAAAGAGCCGTACTCCGTGGTAACGGTGAACCCGAAGTCGTTTTTTTGTATTTTTCCCGACCCCATATCGAATTCCACGCCGTGAGAAGTGGCTTGCTCAAACATTTTGTCCGCCAACTCCGCACCGCTCGTCTCCATTACGGACGGGTAATTCTCTACTCGCGGCGCAGTCGCGATCTGTCCGCCGAAAGCGTTGGCTTCCAACAACAAAACCTTCTTGCCGGCGCGCGCCGCATATAGCGAGGCGGTCAGACCCGCCGGTCCGCCGCCGATAACTACGATATCGTACATAATAAATTGATCCTACTTGGCGCTCTCGATGTACTTACGCACATTGGAAGCGTTCTCGTACACCTTGTAGCTGTCGCCTTCCGCAACTACAAGAGTGGGCGTCAGCTTGATGTCGAATTTTTTGGAAAGGTCGGCGTGTTCCATCGCGTTGATTTCTTCTACGTCGAGGTGCGCCTTGTGCAGCATAAGTTCCGCCATTTTGCAATTGGGGCAGTTGTCCTGAACGAACAGCAACGGGCGCAGCAGACAGGTCTGCACTTTTGTCTCTTCTTGTTCGTGAGCGACAAGGCATTTCTTCTGAACGCTGTGTTCGGGTTGATAGGTCTTGCGCTCCTTCCACTCCTGCTGTTTGCCGTCGTTCCAATTCTGCACGGGACGGTAATAGCCGGTGATACGGCTGTAAACTTCGGTTTTCTTGTGGCAATGCGGACACTCGTACTGTTCTCCCGACAAATAACCGTGTTCGGGGCACACCGAATACGTCGGCGACATTGTGTAATAAGGCAGACGGTAATTCTCCGCTATGGTACGGACAAGTTTCATAGCCGACTTCCAATCGGGCAGGCGTTCTCCGAGAAAACCGTGAAATACCGTGCCGGAGGTGTACAGCGTTTGCAATTCGTCCTGGATATCCAACGCGTCGAAAATATCGTATGTGTAGCTGACGGGCAGGTGAGAGCTGTTGGTGTAATACGGCGTCTCGCCCTTTTTGCTTGCAAACGTCATATCGGGATACAGCTTTGCGTCGTGTTTTGCAAGACGGTAAGCCGTCGACTCGGCAGGGGTAGCTTCGAGGTTGTACAGATCGCCGTACTTTTCCTGATAGTCGCTGAGGCGCTCGCGCATATGATTAAGCACCTGCTTGGTGAAGGTCTGCGCGCGCACGTCCGTCATATCACAGGCAAGCCAGCGCGCATTGAGGCACGCTTCGTTCATTCCGACGAGACCGATCGTCGAGAAGTGATTGTTGAAGGTGCCGAGATAACGCTTGGTGTACGGATACAGACCCGCCTCCATAAGCTGCGTGACCGTCGTACGCTTGATTTTGAGCGAGCGCGCCGAAATGTCCATCATCTTGTCGAGGCGTTCGTAGAACTCCTTCTCGTCCTTGCTCAGGTAGGCGATACGCGGCATATTTATCGTGACGACGCCTATGCTGCCCGTGGATTCGCCGCTTCCGAAGAAACCGCCGCTCTTCTTGCGCAGTTCTCTCAGATCCAGGCGCAGACGACAGCACATACTGCGCACGTCGCTCGGCTTCATATCGCTGTTGATGTAGTTGCTGAAATAGGGCGTACCGTACTTTGCCGTCATCTCGAACAGCAGTTTGTTGTTTTCCGTTTCGCTCCAATCGAAATCTTTGGTGATGGAATATGTGGGTATGGGATACTGAAAACCTCTTCCGTTATAGTCTCCCTCTATCATCGTCTCGATGAACGCCTTGTTGACCATATCCATCTCTTTCTTACAGTCTTTGTAACGGAAGGGCATTTCCTTACCGCCCACAATGCAATGCAGCTCGGCGAGGTCGTCGGGGACGGTCCAATCCAACGTAATATTGGAGAATGGCGCCTGAGTACCCCAACGGCTGGGGATATTGACCCCGTATATGAAGGACTCTATGCACTTCTTGGTTTCGTCGTAGCTGAGATTGTCCGCCTTGACAAAGGGCGCAAGATAGGTATCGAAAGAACTGAAAGCCTGCGCTCCCGCCCATTCGTTTGCCATAATGCCGATAAAGTTGACCATCTGGTTGCACAGCGTTGCAAGGTGCTTTGCGGGAGCGGAAGTGATCTTGCTGCTTACGCCGCCGAGACCCTCCTGTATCAGCTGTTTAAGGCTCCAACCCGCGCAATATCCGCTCAACATACCGAGGTCGTGAAGGTGAATCGCACCGCTGCGATGAGCCTCCGCGATCTCTTCGTCGTACACTTCGCTCAACCAATAATTGGCGGTTATCGCGCCGCTGTTGCTGAGGATCAACCCTCCCACGGAATAGGTGACGGTGCTGTTCTCCTTGACGCGCCAATCGGCGATTTTGAGATAGTTGTCCACCACCGACTTGTAGTCGAGGAAGGTTTCGCTCGCACGGCGGGCATTCTCGTGCGATTTGCGGTACAAAATGTATGCCTTGGCGACGTCTGCATAGCCCGCCTGTATCAATACCGTCTCGACACTGTCCTGAATGTCCTCTACGGATACGATTCCGTCGCTGACCTTGTCAAGAAAATCCGCCGTTACTTTGAGCGCAAGCATATCTATTACGTCCTGCGTGTACAGTTTCTTGGTACCCTCGAAAGCCGCTTTGATGGCGTCGCTGATTTTGGAAAGTTTGAATTCGATAATTTGACCGTTTCTCTTTCTTACCTGATACATTTTGTCCTCCGTTGAGCGTTGTTTTTTCTCGGAAGCGTATTCGCCCGTCCGAGAATGCGAGCTATTTTATTGTAATACAACGGCGGCGCATTGTCAATGAATGAAACACAATATCTTGTGTTACTTTTTCACTTTTGCCACAATATATAGTATGCCATACATACCGCTCTGTCAGACATAAATATCATACGACAAGCAATATCATTACTAAGTATTTTCATCGTTATACGCTATTGCCCCATATCGGCTTGCACCGCCGCCGCAGCGCCCTGCGCATATGCCAAATATGATAAAACACCCCTAAAATACAACGCCAAATCATATATAAAAAAGACAACGGAAAAACCCGTTGCCTTTTCAATATATAAGGAGAAAAAAAATGCATCAGGCAATAATCACGCCGTTCAGCGGTTTTACCGTGACGCTGCCGCTCCAAAGCGCTTTGCTTCCGTAGGATATCTCTATCAATATCTCGACGACATTCTTTTTTTTATTGTCCCCGGAAAATTGCAGCTTCGTCACGCTCAGATTGCCGTACGAGACGCCCGCAAAGAGGGTGTCGCCATTGAAAACGCCCTCTTTCACTTGCCCGATGGCAATCTGTCCATCCTCGACGCGGAACGTGTAGTTCTTATTGGACTCGTCGATGTCGAACGTGACGTTTCCGTCGTCGACTGCGACGTTCTTCGCAATGCGGAGCTGCCCTTGCAGGTTGTCGAGCGCCTCGCTGCCGAGGATCTCCGCCTGCGCGACTTCACGCATTATGACAGTGGAATTGAGGATCGCCGTAGTCATAACCGTCACCATTACCGAGACGAACCCGAGCAGCAACACGGCAATCAACATTTCCGTCAGCGTAAAACCTTTCTTGTTGCGTAATTTTTTCATCCTGCGCTCCTGTTGTGATAGACGGAAAGCCCGTCCTGTGTCAAATACTCCACGTCAACGCTCTCCCTATGATTATCCGAGCTGTATTGCAGGTGCCCGTCCGAAGTTGTCGTATTGTCGGATTTTTCCATTTCTTCAAGCGTGCCCACGGCTTCGTAAAACGCTTCGTCCTGCTCCCGCGCGGAAAGATTGATATTCATCGAAACGGTGTACATTGCTGCGAAAAGCCCCGCCGAAAGCGCGACAATAAGAATCGCAACAAGTATCCCGACGAGCGTTTCGCCCCGTTTTGACGCTAATTTTTTACCTATAAATTTCATACTCTTACACCTCACTATGCGTTCCTTTCCACAACATACTGTGCGCTATCCGTTAAAAATTTCAGATGCCGCTTGAAAATGTTGTCGTATGGCGTATATCTGTCCTCATCGAAGTTTGCCATGACATTCAAAGTCATCTGATAGTTTCGAGCGGAGCCGCTGACATGATAGAGGCGGAAGAATAACACGTTGCCCGACGCATTGACGATGACGCAGACTTTTCCCATGCCGTTGTCCGCTTCCAGATAAAATTCCATGGTTTCCCAATTATTTAACGAAAACGCCATGAGATTTTCCTTAAAAACGTCATCTGCCAGAAAGAGATCCCGCTTGCCTGTCCCCGTATAACTGATATTTATCTCGCTCGTGGACATGGGAGTTTCTCCTTCAGTCTTGCCCGCATACACGATCGTAAGCCCTTTCAGCCTGTCTAATATCAGGTTGCCCGCCGAGATGACCGAAAGGTACGCCTGCTGATCTTTCTTTTCATGGGTGTACCGTCCCGCATTGGACGCCGCCATGGTGAGCGCGATCGTCCCGGAAAGCGCGGCGATCATAAAGACGAGAAGCGCAATGAGCATCGCGGCGCCGCGGGTGTTTCGCTTTATTTTGTGCATACAACTTTCCCGCATGGTCTACACCTCCTTCTGAGCCACATGGAACCCCTTGTTCTTGTCATAGGCAAGCGTGGCATCGTCCTTATTGAACATAAACGACCCGTAGCCGATGGCTGCTTTGAATTTATTTTCTTCCACAGTGAAGTCCGCGTCAGCATTGGACAACGCTTCGCCCGAACCGGACTGGGTAAGATAGCCCAACTTGAATAATCCATTGGAAACATACCATCCGTAGTAGTCCCAATTGAGGTATCTGCCTTTTCCTTCCTCTTCGCCGATAACATCGATGCCGACGTATCCCTTTGTCGGGTTGTATTTGCTGTTGTAATACGGTGCGCCGGTAAAGGTGATTTTTGCGCCGTCCACGGTAACTTCCGTCATTCCGGCAACGCCCGTTCCGAATGCCGTAACGGGGCGCCCGTCTGCATTTTCATTAGACGCCCACCAGATATTTTGCGGTTCTGTGACCGAATTTTTTATTTCTTTACCGTTCAGCTTGGCAAGGCTGCCGCTGAAGCCAAACCCCAGTTCATAGACCGCAGTCGCGTCGATGAAGCGTTGATATCCGTCGTCAGCCCTATAGAAGAACACACAAAAGAACCCGCTGAAAGAGGCGACAAAGTCGTTGGAAATATCCGTCGTTGCGGGGGATTGGTTCCAGTCGCCCCAAAACTCGGTGTTGTCGCTCGGCATCGGGAAAGGATAGTCTTCTGATCTATCCCCAACCGAACCCGGTTCTGCGTCAGTCGGAAGTAAGAACGTGGGGGCTCCGCTACTGCCTTTATTCCACCATTGTAAGGTACGGGAGGCGGTTGCCCAACCCGACGTAAACTTACCCTTTAATTCCGCCTCGGTGACGGCTTTGCCTCCGCCGGCGCTCAGCGAGAACACGTCGCCCGCGGTGCGCGTAAAGCGCGCTTCGGTGTTAAGCGTGATGGGAACGTTGATTTCGTCTTGCACGAGGTAATAGTTGCTTGTATCGCCCTCGAAAGTGCCGTAGGCGATGGGCGGAAGAATTTCCCACACGGAGGCGGAATAGCAGTTTTTCGCCTCAATGGTTGCGCCGTTCGTCTGCGCGATGGGTCCGACGCCCTCACCGACGACCGTTGCGCCGTTCGTCTGCGCGATGAGACCGCCGCCAACCATCGTCTGACGCTGTATATGTCCCGCGGAAAAACTGTTCTTTATCGTCAGCGTTCCGTTGACACCACCATCGTACTCAGCCTCCCACTGGCCCTGGATCCACTGGCCATCGAGCCAATAGCCATCGCGATAGTGAGCTTTGTACGTAAAGGGTCCCTCTGCCACGGCGCCCACAAGTCCGCCCGAATAGTAGCCGGAAAGCTGGCATGCGGCATAGGACTTTTCGATCGTCACATTTCCCATTGCAATGCCGACGAGCCCACCGGCATAAATACATTGAGCCATCGCTCCGTAGTAGTACGAATTGATTTGGGTGGACGCGCTGCAATTTGTAAACTTTGTCCCTTCGCTGTCGGTACCGACGGCAATTCCGACAAGTCCGCCGGCAACACTGCCGCCGATATACCTTGTCGACATCGGAGAGGACACCCATGTTTCAGGGTCGTAACTTTCGGCTTCGAACGGCTCTTGCTTGAAATTCTGCGTCGAGTCGTTGTAGCAATGAACGTTTGTAAACGTGCAGTTTTCGGCGACGCCGAACAGACCGCCGGATACGCTGTTGTCCCACTGTACATTGATACCGGTGATTTTGCCTTTATCGTTCGTATTGATAAAGTTCGCTTTGTAACTGATCTTCCAGATCTTGGGGTTGACAATGTCGAGATCTTCGACGGTGATATTTTTTGCGTATTCGATAAATCCGCCCCTATTCCAGTCGGCGCCGCCGTTCTGTACGTTTTTGATGGCGTAACAGCCACCTGAAGCATTTTTCCCCGAAATGGTAAAACCAGCTCGCCCGTTGCCCTGTCCGTCTGCATAGGTGATCTGAGCGACCTGTAAGGTATCGGCGTTGGCGTAAGACGGCCACTTGTTCTTTACGCCCGAATCTTTGCCGATAAGCGCGTAGCGGACGAGAGTAAGTTTGTTATAGAACTGCTGCGTATCGATATCGTGATAGAGCTGCGCCCGCTCGATTTTGTTTTCTGTTTCAAATATATATTTGAGATTCCGCAAGTCACGCACCGACGCGAGAGCAATTACGCGTTCGTCCCTGCTGCTGGACGAATAAAAGTACGGATTCACCGGCTGCGAAGTTACCGTAACGGAATCATAATCGGTGTCCTCGACATAGCGACTGGCGAGACCGTCTTTTATGGGTTCGGTTTCATAGTTGCCATTATCATTCTCTTTGAGCACATACAACTTCACTTGGAGTTCCATCTTTTGGTTAGGCGCGACGTAGTCGGTGACTTTCTTGGTATCATCATCGAGTTTTGATACCAATTCGGGAGAAACATCATAGAGGCCTGCGTCTATGCCGAAGGAGATGTAGGGATTGAAACGTTTGTTCAGCCAATTGTCGAGGCTTTCCCTCGGACAGAGTATATTGTCCGCCACAGTAACGTATTGAGGACTTGTGTTGCGGTACAACATTTGCTTGACAGTGCAGTTGTCGTAGTCAGCCGACGGGATAACCATGCTGTCGATGACAAAACGCAGTTTTCTATCATTTTGTTGGATCTTTTGAAGCGTAAGCGGTGCAGACTCCTCCGCCTTGATCTTTTGGCTGGCTGTTGAGCCGGAGGATTCTACAACGCTAACCGCAGTGTATTGGGTTGCGACAAGCCCTTCGGTGTAGATGAGCAGAGGATCATACTTGGCAGGATCTGCCGTCGGCAAAAGGGCATACACTTCGAGCCCGAGGTGCTTGGAAAGAAGTTCGGGCGCGGGACTGCCTTGCATTGTGAGTTCAAGATATTTTTCGTCATCGTCGCCCCATGCCACAGTAAACTGAGGCAGACCGATGTTGCGCTCCGGCTCGGGTGCGCCGTCACCGCGGTACAGTCCGATATGGTTATCTTTCAAAAACGCTTCGTTTACAGTAGGAAACAGATCTTTGACGGAAAATTCCTTTTCGCCGTAAAAAACTTCCAACACGTCCGCCGTGACGGGATCGTAGACCACGACGATCTTGCCGTTTTGCAAAAGTTCTGTGTCCGTAAGCGCGCCCGAGAGAAGGTATGCCTTTCCGATCGCACCTTTGTCGCCGAAATTGGTGACATATTTTACGGTTTTTTCGCCATCTGTCCCGATGTTCGCCTTCTCCGCCACATTGCCGAGAAGAGAATACTCGGAACCTTCCGCCGTCCCTGCGTTTTTCATACCGTAGAGCTTGCTCTGCACTGCGACCGCAACGGAACGGGCATAGCCGTCCATGGCGCTCATCTTGATTTTTTCCGACTCCGCGAGAAGATCCGGCACGGCAATACTAAGCATGATAGCCATAATCGCCACGACGACAAGCACTTCCGCGAGCGTTATGCCGCGCTTGCTTTTCAATTTTTTGATTATATTCATACTTAACCCTCCACCGCGTTTGCGATAAAACGTTGTGTATACGCATATAAGTTTCAAGACCGTAGAATAGTCTATTCTGCGGTCTCAAAACGATTTTTGTATATATAGGAATTCCATTCCGGCATTACGAAATGGAAAATATTGCGATATACTTTCGGATATTGTCGAAATTCTATTGACTTTCCGCATTAAATGACATAAAATATATAAAAACAAAATACATAAAATAGACTAATCTATGTACATAAAGCGGCGGCAAAAACCGTCGCTTTTTTGCTGTCGTTTGACCGATTTCAGCCGTAAAGCCGACCGACTTTGTTCATCATCTCCGTCTTGTGTTCGAGGAGAGAATGGGCGTATCTGCTCAGCGTGACAGTGGGATTGCGATGTCCCAATATCTCCGAAAGCGTCCTTACGTCCATACCCACTTCGAGAGCGCGCGTCGCAAAAGTATGCCGCAACGCGTGAAAACATTTGCGTTGGATATTTAATTTTCTCAGAACAAGTTCAAAAGACCTCTGATAAGCGCGGATCTGCGCCCCGTATTCGCTTTTTGCAGCGACGACGAACCGCGAGTTCGTGCGCGTTCGCAAACGTTTCATATCTGCTATTATTTGTTTCGGCAGGGGGATAACCCGTTCGGAGCTTTGCGTCTTGGTAGTATCGAATATCTTTTTGTAATGTCCGTGTTCCCAACTGTCATAGCAGGACTTGTATATAGCAGCCGTTCCCTTTTGGAAGTCGATATCTTCCCAAGTGAGCGCAAGGAGTTCTCCTATGCGAAGCCCCGTGTAGAGGGTCAATACGATACCGAACAGGTACGGCGTGTTGTGTTCCAGAACATATTGCTCTATCCTCTTCTGCTCGTCCTTGCTGAAACAAACGACCCTTTTCTCCCGTACCTTCGGGCGCACGATCATATCCGTATATTGCCGATGCGCGATCCCGAGCGCGACTGCCTTGCGAAGAGACGATTTCAGTACGAACAATACGCCGTTCACGGTGCTTGCCGCCAATCCCCGTTCGGCAAGCGATGCGGAAAAACTCTGCAATTCGACCGCCGACAGCTCGTCCGCCTCATAGTTTCCGAGCGCGGGGAGGATGTATTTCTCCGCTTCTTGACGGTATTTCCGATATGTCCTTTCTTTTGTCGAGGGCTTGACATAAAGCTCCAACCACTTGTGCAACCATTCTTTGTAAAACATTTTCTTCTCCTTTGAATTGACTTTTGCGCCGAAGCGTTATCATAATGATACTTTTTTCGCAATGCTTTTTACATAAAATAAGGAGAAAACGGTTAAGTTTTAAGAACGGTTGTATATAAAAACAGCGAGGATATCGTTCCTCGCTGCATTTATTCCGCCTCGTGCGTATCGTAATATATCGTTATCTTATCGATCGCTTAATAAATACGCCCGTCGGGGCGGCGCCTTGTTATAAGGCGATTATTTATCTTTCGTTTTGCAGTTCGGATACTTTGCCGCGTCGTCGTCGGGGTCGTCGGTTTTGCTGCCGAGTTGCTTAAATATCTGATGAGTTCCCGTAGCCGTAAGACCGCTTGCGCAGCCTATCATCAACGCGGCGACGACATTGTGCGCGGGTATGATGCTCGGCATTGCATAGAAACACGCGACGCCGAGAGCGGCTCCGAGCAGCGCCGACAACAGCGGCACAAAGCGATCGAACTTGCCGTTGTTTACGGCGTATTTGATTACGCTCATAACGGCATACACCGCCGCCGCTATTACGGGGACGGATATAAGTTCCAAGTAGCCTTCCATACTTGCAATCCTCCTTGCGATACATTTAGGCAATCGCCTATGTATAGCAAGAGAACCGTTCGGACGTCGGTTTCTTCTGTGTTATAATATGCCGCGGCGCCGCAATTGTTGTATTGTCGTCAACGCGCAGCGGTCGCCGAAGCCGATAAGCGCAGCCGCGATTACAACAGCAACAGCGAAACAAACTGCAAAACCGTACCCGCGATATCGAACAAATGCCATACGGAATGAAAATATCTGACTTTCCTGCCCAATGCGTAAAACGCTATCCCCGCAGTGTAAACCGCTCCGCCTGCCGCCAACAGCCAAAAACTTTGATGGGATATCGACGCGTACAGCGGACGAAACGCTGTCGCGATCATCCAACCCATTACACAATACAATATCATCGACAGACACTTGACCGCCTTGTTATTCATCGCGACGGCGTTGCCGACAATGCCGACGACAGCCAACGTCCACTCCGCAACGAGTATACACGTCCCCACCGTCGTCCCTTTAAGCGCGATGAGACAATAGGGAGTGTAAGTACCCGCTATCAACAGAAAAATCGTACAGTGATCGAAAATTCGGAATACGTTCTTAGCCGTGCCTGCCCGCAAAAAATGATAAAGCGCGCTCATCGTGTACAGCAATATCACGGATGCGCCGAAAATCGCCATCGCCACGGTATCTATTACCGAAGGATAGGCAAAGACAACCCCGACGATAAATATCGCAATGCCGATAGCTCCGCCCGCTATGTGCGAGACGGCATTGAATATTTCTTCACCCTTGCTGTAAAACGCGCATTGATTACGGTATTTAACCCTACTTTCCGAGCATGTATCCATATATATCACCCCTATTTCGGAATATCGCCGAGCGCTGCGCCAAAGCGGCGCACGATTGACACTTTTACGGCGACGATTCGGACTTATCCGTTCGATTGCATTATACGCGCAAAGCAGCCAAAGGTATATCTAATTGTACGTCGGACGTCTACACCGATTTTTCGGGCGGGTAGAATGAGCGTAGAGGCAACTCTACCGTGAGTAGAGCGGCGTTCTACCGACCCAAAACTCGTATATAAGCCGCATATGCACCGCTTCAAACGGGTCCGCACAAAAGCATGCACCAATCTCGGTTGAGATATCGCGCCATGCCGATCTTGCGTCAAACGGACCCTTTAATAACGTTTATGACAAACGGTTGATATATGTTTCGGAAAATGCTATAATAGATTTATATATAAAGGAGTTGCCGTAAATGTACGCTCGGGAAGTGATTTGCGAAATATGCAAAGAAAGATTTATTCTTCGCACGGAGAATGAAGAGTGTCAACAGGACGTTACGCGTCCTCTTTGTCCGCAATGTCGCAATTCCGTAAAAAAACAAGCCGACAAACTGCGCGAAGAAAAAGAACGCGAGATCCGCCGACAAAAGGAAGAAACCGACCGTCGGGAATTTGTCCGACGGCTGCAAGATTGGAACGTCGTGCCTGTCGAGGACGTTCGTCCCCGCAACCTCAACACGCTGTACGTCATAGGCAACGGCTTCGACCTTATGCATCGGGTGCCGTCGAGCTACTACCACTTCCGCGATTCGTTGGGCAAGAGCAGCAAACTTCGCCGCGCCTTGGAGGACTACATTACCGCGGATAATCTCTGGGGAGACTTTGAAAACGCTCTTGCGCATTTCGATATATCCGCAATGACCGACGAATATCTCCTGGATACGCTGTTGGATTCCTTCGGCGCGTACGATGAGGATAGCAGCGCGGCACAATATTACTTGTCGATAGAATGGGCGGCGACGCCCATACGCACTGTCGTAAACGACTTGCCGCGCAGGTTTCGCATGTGGGTGGAAACGCTTACCGTCGGCACCGACGATCGCCCGTTAAACAATATTTTCGTCAACGGAAAGGTACTCGACTTCAACTATACCGAATTTGTCGAAAGTATCTACGGGGTATCCAAAGAAAACATTTGTTATATCCACGGCTGCCGCGTAAAGCAAAAGGGAAAGCCGCGCCAACCGCTTATCCTCGGGCATTTGCTCGGGGCGAGCGACGAGGCATTTGACAATATAGGCAACTCCGAAAACAAACTGCGCGGATCCAAGCGCGCCTTTGTGGAAATGACGCAAGACAATGTAATAGATTACATATCCGAATGTGACGAGAGCCTTACAAAAGACACGTCGAAGATCATCGAGAACAACGCGCCGTTCTTTGCGGGGCTGTCGGCTGTCGAAACGGTGATTTTTATCGGACACTCGCTTTCTCAAACGGATTGGGATTATTTTGAGAAAGTTCGTTCAAGCATAGATAATGTACAAGACGTAAAGTGGTACTTCGGGTGCTACTGCCTCAATGATCTGCTAAATCTCGACAATTTGCTCTCCGCACTTGCAATAGACAGATCCGACGTAACGATATTCCGCACCGATACCGTATCCGCAACGCAATTGCCCGCGCTGCACAAAAAAGGCGCACCAAAAGAGGCGAAAATAAAGCCGTTGTGCAAGTCCGACGACGGCAAGTGGTCCGTAGAACGACTGGACGACGTGTTATTGGTCAATAACGGAGCCGACGGAACCGTCGATTACCGTGTGAGGATACCCTACGGCTTCAAGCGCGCGTTTTTCGTCGCCGACGACAACCGCATTTTGATAGTAACGTACAATTATTCTCCCGGCGTACTGCTTTTGAGCAAAGTCGGAGAGCATTGGCAATTTACGGGAGAGTTGGTTTGCGACCATCAAAATCTGTTGGTGGACCGTCTGAAAAGCGTTTTCGCGACGAATGACGATATTACCTTTGTATACAATAACCGCGTCCGCAAATATTCGCTTGCAGACGGCGCCATTATTTATAACAAAGCCGTGCATAACGCAAAAAACAAACGCTACGCCGGCAAAGACATTGTGCATATGTTTTCAAGATACGATGTTTAGGGCAATCCGACTACGACAACAAAACAATTCCAAGTATCCGAACAGGGACTCCCGAGATTTTTGCTGTATTAGTGACACAATGAATGCCGTCCATATTTAATGAAATGCCAAATAACAAAAGAGCGAGATTTTAATTATCTCACTCCCCTAATTTATAAGTAATCTTTATATGAATAAATATTGCCTAACATTTATAATGCGGCGCAAGTCTCCGCTTTATGATATTTAACACATATTATATCCGTGCTAAAATCACTTTCCCGCTCGCCGACGAATATCGTTCAACCATTCGCCGTTATATTTGAAGTATCTTGGACCCGCAGGCTGGCTTTTACTACCGGTAAGTTCCATCGCGAGGGCGGAAAGCGACCAAATCTTGCCGTCGTACTCTACATGTTTGTCATCTACAACAACACACGTTTTGCCGGAATTTTCATTTGTGTAATTGCTATACTCTATAACGGCGCCAACAGGAATATTTACCATTGCAAAATTAAAAGGAGCCATTCTTTCACGCGATTCATCTTCTATTTCAGCGGCGGTATCTTCTTCTGCCTTTTGCTTGGCGGTAGCCGTATATTTTTTCAATCTGCTTTCCGTGCCGTGAATTTCAGCCATAGCTTCAAACAATGCATATGCGTCCTCCGCCGACATTGCATAAAATTCTCTTACACGCTTTTTACCGTTCACAGTGTCAATAGCACGCAAATTTGGGTTGAGTTTATCAATGATATTATGCAATTTCATATCGGTAAGTCTCGTATCCACTTCATATGTTGCATATATGCGAAATGCAAAGGGAGTACACTCACTCCTATTGAGCTGAGCAAGACGCGTCTTTATGTCGTCGGCATAACCGATTTTAACATAGTCCTTGAATGACGGATTCGTCAATATGTATATGACTCCTCTTTTTTCGGGCATAATTGCCTCCTTCAAACCAAATATTTATCAACGATAATCTAATTTTACATTATAATTTGATTTTTGTCAAAGTTTTGTCTTAAAACACTAATTTCATCGAAACAAATATATTTCTGATGAAAAAAGTAATCCAAGAAATTTATCAACATATATTTCTATCTGACGCTATCGCTACATATTAAAAGCTGTAAGATTTATAATCACATTACCATTGTGAACATATTCGGCATGCGAATAATTTTATACAGAGTGCAGTCTGTTGTCGAATAGACAATGGCGAAGTTTTTCGACAACAAGCTCCTACTGCTCACAGCAAATAAAACCAATCGGCAACATCATAAGAGTAACTTTGTAATGACCCATGTGAAGCACGACATCGCTGTACGACACCAATGCAAGCCCGCGTGTCGGTATCGATACAGGACTCGTCCCGAGCAAAGCGCAGGGTGAGCACATTCGGCGTGAAGGCAATCTGCGCGGTGTGCAGTTGGCAGCCGAATGCGCAAGAGTGCGCTCCGCTCTGCTAACATAACGCGCTCGCAGGGTTAGAAAGCAACAAACATCTAATTGCAGAAATACGTTAAATGAAGCAAACACGGAGCGCTACATCATTTCGTTATCCTGTATCGTACCACGATTGAGTGGCAAGTAAAAAGAAGCGACAGAAAAAGAGTGCACCTTGTGTACACTCTTTTCTGTTGCGACCACTAAACGCAGCCGCTCAATCTGGTGGTCGATACAGGACTCGAACCTGTGACTTTCTCCACGTCAAGAAGACACTCTCCCAACTGAGTTAATCGACCAAAGCCTTTATATTGTAGCATACTATCTCAAATTTGTAAACGCCTTTGCGCCAAAATCTCAAAATAATTGAAAAAACTGTCGGTAAATAATTGACACCGACCGTCAAAAATGGTATGATTGTTAGGCACTTGGCGATATGGGGGTGTAGCTCAGCTGGGAGAGCACCTGCCTTGCAAGCAGGGGGTCAGCGGTTCGATTCCGCTCATCTCCACCACGTGTCAAGTGTCCGTATAGAAGCATAGCTCAGCAGGTTAGAGCACCACAATGATCCACAGGGTGGTGCGATAATCGAAAGAGTTGTATATAGGAGCATAGCTCAGCAGGTTAGAGCACCACCCTGATAAGGTGGGGGTCGGTGGTTCGAGTCCACTTGCTCCTACCAATAGCGGCGACTTCGCTATTAGGTCGCAACAGAAAAGAGTCCGCACAAGGTGAACTCTTTTTCTATTGCTTCTTTTTGCTTGTCGCCTTTACGTATACACAAGCGGATATCGCAATAATGTAGCGCTCCACTACGTTTCGCTTACCCTTCGGGACGAGTCCACTTGCTCCTACCAAAAAATGCGAGTCGACCACCGACCCGCGTTTTTTTTTGACTGTGGGGGTCGGTGAGAACGCGATTGACTTACACTGCGAGCGCGCCCTGTTAGCAATGCGGGGTGCGCTCTTGTGCGTTTGGCGGAAAACTCCGCACTGTGGAGATTTTCTAATCGCCAAACGTGCTGAGGGTCGGCACTGCGTGCCTCGCACGAGTCCACTTGCTCCTACCAATAGCGGCGACTTCGCTATTAGGTTTCGACGTGCGTCGAAGGCACAGGTGCAAGCGCAGCAGAAAAGAGTCCGCACAAGGCGAACTCTTTTTTCTATTGTTTCTTTTTGCTAGTGTCGCCTTTACGTATACACAAGCGGATATCGCAATAATGTAGCGCGACGCGACGTTTTGAGCAAACCTGTCAAGTAAACTTGGCAGGTTTGCTTTTATCGTCATTTCCATCTCGTTTTATTATGGTTTGCGGCAGACGTCGACCGTGCTTATTAGTGTCGTCGAGCATCTAAGGCATAATTGCCGACGCAACAGAGAGGAGTTCGCACGAGGCGAGCCAAGATGGGGAAAACTAATATATAGCGTTACGCTTCCTTGGAGAGGTTTACATAAATATCTGTTTGCTCGGCAGTATCGTAAAAGCCAATTTCATCTTCACCATAGATTTCCAAAATCCATTCAAGGCCGTCATACGTCCATGTAAAACTTTCGCCTTCGGTATAGGTGACCATTGAAGCTTCAACAAAGTAGTCCACGCTTTCATCCGCATTTTCCTCGCCTCTGCCTCTATATGTTACATGTATTCCGCTCTCGGTAATTGTTATTGAGTAATAATACAGGTCTTCCGCACTCCACACTCCAATGTAGTCGGTCCAGGCGCACTCCTGGGGTTGGGGCTGCGCCACCTTGTCCAACTCGATGCTGAATTGTTTGCCGTCAAAGAAGCTTATCTTACCCTCATAGAGTTCCGCCGTGTAAATGACGCCGTTCACCGTGATGCGGAAGGTTTTGTCATCAGACAGCCAGTTAAAGCTGCTTTCCTGCTTGACGCCGTTGACGGTATAGATCACGTCATCCTCGGTGAACTCCAACTCATAGATTGTGCCCTCCCGAGTGGCTGTCCACTTGCCAAGGTAGTTTGACCATTCGCACCCCTTGTCAAGTCGAAGCATCACGTTGACTTTGTTGTCGGAAGTACGCAACAACATAGATTCCATACCATAGTCTTCAAACGTGTAGGTCACGCCGTCGGCAACAAAAGTAAACACCATTTGGTTGAATTGATCCGGTGCAAGTCTTACGCTAGTCACAGTCACTTCCTCGCCGTTGATAAAGAACCTGATGGCAGAGTCTTCCACTATTACTCGGTAGGACGTTTCATTCTGTGTGCCATTGTAGGTGCCCATGTACTTGGTAAAGTCGGTAACGGGTTCGCCTGTGGGCAGCAATATAGTGCGGAGCTGATCTTCAAAGAGCAGCAAAGCCAATTTGCCGTTTTGAGACTGTGCAATCAAGCGGCAGTATGTGCCGTCTGCCGTGAATGCAAGTCCGCCCTCGGCGCCATAGTACAGCACCACAACATTGCATGCCTTGCCCTCCTTGGACAACGTGACCGCAGTTGATGTGATTTTTAGTGCGTAGGTACCATTTTCGTCCTCGTAGTAGCCCTCGTAGTCATCATAGTCGGCTGTATGCTCGTAGGTAGAGGAAATCACAAAGTAAACCTTTTCAGCCACGTCACCGACACCTTGTTGCACCATGACGGCTGCTGCTTTGTCGTCCACAAACTGCATGCTGAAATCGTGACCGTCAAAGTTGAAGTAGCACACATAGTACCACTTTTGGGTTGAATAGTTATAGTTTTTGCCGAATGCCACCTGCGTTGCCGCAGTCGCATTTCCTGTCGTCTTGACGTTGATACCTATGTCCGTTACGGTTAGTTCATAGCCGCTGCCGACATATGTTCCCGCAAGCTCAGCGCCGCTTTCCAAATCGGTGTACCTGTCAAGGAACAACTCGGCAAGAGGTTCGCGGCGGTCGCCTTCGTACTTGTCGGGAGCAATGTACATGGAGTACACTTTGCCGTTTTCTGTCAAACCCGGCTGGAAAGAATAACCCTCGCCGTCAATCAAAAAGTCGAAACTGAAAAAGTACGTGCCGCCGGTGGATACAAACTTATTGTACATGAGTCTGCTGAGTTCAAGCGACTTTCCGTCCTTGGAGAGCGTCCAGTCGTGGTCGTTAATGACAAGTTGGTAATTCGCATTGTCCGTGCCCACGCCGTTGTAGGTGCCCTTGTACTCGGCAAGATCCATCACAAAGCCCTCCCGCACAAAGAACACATCAGTGGTCAATTCGGGGAAGTTGTAAAAGTTAAAAAATCCGGGGATGAGACCGTTCTGCGACAGCGTCCATTCATCGCCATTTTCGTCGGTAATTACGAACCTGGGGTAGATATATTCAACATCGTAATAGACAAACTCTGTGTAGACATACGTCTTGCCGTCCAAAACAACGGTAATTTTGCCCTGCTCGATTTTGAGGCTGTTGGCAGGGTTGTCCACCTGCTTGTAGTCGCCAACAAAGTCCTCATAGCTTGCCACAAAGCCCTGTCTGATGAGCATACATCCTTCGTAGTCGTCGGTTGTGTCGATGAGCGCCATTTTGTCGTGACTGAACACGTCCAACGTAAACAGATGATTCTCCACCATAAAGGTAATTTGCATAGCAGTGCCACCGCGATCCGACTCGTACTCGGCAACGAAAACATCCGTCGCCTTGTTGGCTGTGGACATATCCGGCAGCCACAGTGTGAGACCTTCGGCGGTAATTTCCACCTTGTAGCCTTCGTCTTTGTTTTCGTACAGTCCCACATATGGTGTGAGGTCGACCTTAACACTCGAACGGTATACCACTGCCTGAACAAAGTCCGTCATGCAGGCAAACACATTGTAGTTGACGTCCATGACATACATCTCAAAGCGTTCATAATCTATCCAACCAACTATCTGATTGTCCTCTTCGTAATAGTTGAGGTCGTCTTCGTTGATGGTTGCGTAAACACGATCGTCAACGAGTATGGTCACTCTATTGATTTCCACCTTGACGGTGACCTTGTGGCTGTTGTGATCTTCGTCCACCGCCGAACCACTGAATTCGCCGAGAAAATACTCCCAATCGCAGGGTTTGAACCGCAGTTGATGTTGTTTGCCTTCGGGGTCTATCAACACCAACTTGTCGCCGTCTTTGGAGATCGTATAGTTGTCATTGCCGAATGTAGCGGTATAAGTGCCGTCGGCATTGGCAGTTATTTCGTCCGTTGTGTCGTACTCGTCGCCCACAGCAACGGTATCAAGTTCAATGTAGACGTCAATACCCTCGTCGTCATTTACCCAGTGACCGACAAGTTCGCCCGGCATTGTGCCGTTGACAACAGATTGGTCAATTTGAACGGGGATTTCGGTAGAATCATATTTGGAGAATTCGTAAACAACACCGCCCTCGTCGTAGACGATGTCGTCATATATGTATTCAATATAGTAGTAAGCGACTTTGCCTATTTTGCCGCCCTCGACGGAGATTTGAATATTCACAGCATAACCTGCCTGATCGGATTCACTGCCGTGGGCAAAACTCAATGCGGCAAAGGCTGCAAGATATTCCCCATAGGGACCGTTGACGTCAAAACTGCGCAACACAAAGTTGCCT
The DNA here is from genome assembly GCA_947625185.1 of uncultured Clostridia bacterium. Taxonomy (GTDB): domain Bacteria; phylum Bacillota; class Clostridia; order Christensenellales; family CAG-314; genus Fimimonas. The sequence continues at coordinate 7,674 of CANQNJ010000021.1, read as the reverse complement.
TCCTCGTCCACCGTAAACATACCGGGGAATACTCCGCCCAAGTCAAAGGATGCAACATACTCTTCGAATGTGCCGCCCACTTTTTCGTCAAGACGAATTTCACCATCATAACTCATGTAATAGCTCCACACAGAGCCGTCGGGACGTACAATATAGCCGCCTTCATCGTATTCCTCGTCGGAATATATCACATTTTCGGTGCGGTAATTGTTATAACTTACCTCGTTGTATCCGCTGACGCTGCTGACGGCTACCGTGTAGCTATGTGCTGCGGCAGAGGCATTGAGCGCTTCCGCAAGGGGCTGAACATCCGTACTTATCGTGTAGTCGGCAAGATATTCTGCGGGGATTGCGGGCGCTTGACCATTGGCTTGCAACACAATTGCAATTTGCACAGGCGTCCAATCGATTTCACTTTCGCCCTCGATTTCCACAGTCAGTTTGCCATCGCGCAGCACAATGTCCAGACGGATAATATCGAAAGAGTATCCTGTAATAGACTCAACCACTGCCGTTTGTTGGTCGATATCGACAATTTGCCACACGCCGTCGACATAGCGGAAGTCCTCTGCCGTCAAGCCGTCAAAGGCATTTTGAAATTGTGTAAATGGTATGGGCTGTTGATAGTCGTCGGTCAGGGGGAACAACTCAGCCTTGCCGGTAAATATGTCGTGTGTGGCAAGACCCGTGTTGCCATCGGCGGTTTTAACAAACAGGTACTCGGTAGTAACGGTTGTGCCCTGAGTTTCCTTTTGCCAGACGCTGTTTGTTGCAGGATAAAATGCCGTGAACAGGTTGGATGTGCTGTCTTCAACGTATTCATCCTCGCTTGTCAAGACGAAAGTGCCCTCAAATGCCACATTGCCTTGAAGTTGCGCAAGCAGTTCCTGTGTGAAGGGACGCGTGGCGTTGAGTTCTATTTCCACATCTTCGACAAGCTCGAATGTGTACTTGTTATTCTCTGTTTGCGTGATCTTCTCATCCCCCACAAAGAACTCCAACAACTCATAGCCTGCATCAAAGCTGAGGTTTACTGTGAGTTGTGTGCCCACGCGGTAGGAATAGCTGCCGTCCGAATCGGGCGTTATCTCGGGTTCCAGCGACAGGTGCGCGCCTGTGCCGGTTATGAGCGTCACTTTGGCTGTGACTTCGACAAAGTTGACAGCCACAGTCACGTCTTTTGTAATTTGCAGGCTGAACTTGCCTTCTGTCAGTTGTTGGTCGGCGCCGTCAACGGTGACGGAGTCCACTGCGTAACCCTTGTTTGCGGTTACGGTAACTTGTACCGTGGTGCCGGACGTATACGGACCTGTTTGGGAAAACTCCACCACACCTCCTTCTTCCGGCGTTTTGTTGACCGTGATCGTGTAAGTCTGCGGATCGACTGTCTTTTGCGTAAACGTGACCGTAACCGTTGTATCTGACGTTATGTCAAATTTGTAAGTACCCCCCCCCCGCAGGGATTTGGGCATCCGTGCCATTGACCTTGAAGGATGAAACTTCGTAGTTCGTGACAGGAGTTACAGTCACAGTTACTTGCTCACCGCTTACGTACTTGTCGCCGGCGGCAGGTGCAGACGCGTTCACGCTGCCCTTGCTGCTGTCGTAGTTAAGCGTTATCGAAAATTTTTCGGCTGATTCATCGGGATGACAAGCCGCCACGGCAGCCACCATGCCCACCAGCAACGCTAAGCACAACACCGCAACAAGCAGTCTTTTTGTTTGCTTCATAACTGTTACTCTCCTTTTTTAGATTTTATGTGAGGTAAAAATGTGCATTACAGCTCCATTTTTTACACTTGCAATTAAGAAAAATTTTAGCATTATATATAATTTATTGTCAAATAAATTACGGTCAATTCAAAAATATAGCGGTCAGACGTTGTCCGGCGACAACTTTAACTCCTATGCCTTATGAGACGGATTTTGTCGAATTCCTTCTCGATGCAATAAACTTGTAATAGATATAATCTATCGTTCTCCGTCTCGTCCTTTCCGCCACCGTAATGTAATCGATAAGCTCGCGGCACATTCCGAATGTCAGCCTTTCGCACGCACCGTATCGCCCTCAATATACGACAAACTTTTCGACGTCATCATCGTATTTACTTCTCTTGAAAAGCCTCTCTTCGACTTCACTTTTCGAAAAAGTTTGCAAAGATGATTTAAGCAAATTTTCCGACAGCTTTTCCTCAAACGCAGACCGCAAGAGCTTATCGAGTTCCGCAAGCCTGTTTTAATATGCTTTTCACAGGAATCTTTACTAATCGCTCCGCTTCTATCGTTCGCGTTAAGCGCTTGGCTGAGGACGTGGTTTTTCTCAACTTTTCACGCTGCTCCACTCTTTCCGTCAGTGTGGGAGACGACCCGTATCGACCGGCATTATATGCAAATGGGTGCTTAAATTTGAGCGCGTAATTGATTTCCACAACATCACCGCTTCCGCATACCGTCAAATTCGCTGAAACCCGACTGCTTTGCAAAATCCGCCTTGAATGTATACCTTTTATATTAAAATCAAACAATTGTTACTCATTGAGTGTTGATAAATAAGTAACAATGCCATAAGATTATAATGTTAAGGAGCTGTTACTATGATTGAAGAAAAAGTCGGCAAACGGATAAAAGAATTGCGAAACAAGTTGGGAATCAGTCAAGAGGAATTGAGCTTTCGTTCCGGCGTGCACAGAACATATATTGCGAGTCTCGAAGTGGGGAAACGAAACGTTTCCATCTCCACTTTGGAAAAGATTGTCGTCGCGCTAAATGTATCGCTGAGTGAATTTTTTGATTTTTGAAAGAGGAAATACATATGACAAAGACCGAATTGTTTATACAATTGGCACAACCCGACGAGCAGGGAATCAGCCGTTGGGTTAACGTGACCGAATTTGTCGGAGAATACGCTTGTCTGACATTCGGCAACGGCGCGTCTTGGGCGAGAAAAGAGTCTACTCTTGCCAAAAAATATAAAGTAGAATTCGACAAATCGCTCACGAAAGGAAACGGGATTGATAGAATCCGCCTTGCGGGTTTTAATGATGGAGATTACTCTCAACACATCCGCGCCGACATAAAACGTGCAATCAAGGCGCAGCGTTGCGTTGTTCTCGGAACATCCGATCCCGAAGTCGACCATAAAAACGGAATGAAAAACGAGGATCGCGTTATGCGCAACGAAGATCAACGTCTGGAAGACTTTCAACCGTTAAGCAAAGCGGCAAACGATGCGAAACGGCAATATTGCAAAGAATGCAAAAGAACGCAAATCCGTTTCGATGCTAAGCGTTTAGGCTACCCGATATCCTACTATGCGGGACAAGCGCACCACAACTTTGAAGAAAATGCTTGTATCGGTTGCTATTGGTACGATCCGATAGAATTCAAAAGACACTTGATCGGGAAAGATTGACCATGACACACGTTTTTATAGTAAACAGTCAAACATTCAAAATACACTTGGAATATCTTTTTGCCGGGACGGGAGCCGGAGACGTTGCCACCGATTTTATTTTTGACCCAACCGTTGTCGTTGGCACACAAGACGAAAAACGCTCCGTAGCGATGATATCCGATATAGCACGAATCAGAATCGGCGATAAAATTATTTTCTTTGTTACCGGTATTGCTAAATTTTACGGTATTTTCGAGGCGGCATCGGAGTTTTTTGTCGATGAAAATGATGAAGATAATTATCTTCATCGAGAGCTTGGCAAAAAATTAACATATCGAATTCTGATAAAACCTTACCGTGTTTTTCAACGCGGCATATCGGAGTTCGATTTCTTGGATAGATTAGAAGGACTTGCGCATCCGGATGAAATCTGTTGGTCTTTGATTTACCGAAAGCTCGGCGGCAACCGCGGATGTACGATGATTACCGATGCCGAGTATAAATTGTTTGAACAAAAGCTGTCTGTCGGCAATAAAGAATTGACGGCTGAATACTTTTCGTTTGATGTAACTAATAGCGTCATTGTAGCCAACGACAAAACTTTGACATATGGCGGCAGACAATTGGATGTTACAAATAATCTGAAAACCAACTTACTGTCCAAATACCGGTCAAAACGAGCCTTTGAACATTACTTGCAGTTATTCATCATACTAAGATTAAAGAGAAATGATTTCGTCGGATTATTGCACACTGAGGGTAATGTAACCTGGATCGGCAATGAGGTTATGTGCAGTGTAGGCGAACATCGGATAGATGTTCTTGCCATGCAAGAGGGTACAGCACATGTCGATATCTCCATAATCGAATTGAAAGACGAGAAAGTTTATCAAAATATAGAAAATCAACTTGCAAGCTATGTGCTATGGATAAAGGATTACATTGTCCCGTATTATTTGAGATTAAACAAAACAATAACCGTACATCCGGTAGTAATATCAGACGGTATTCCAACGGCTCGATCATCCACAAAAAAACAGCTTGATAACGTAGAATCTCACGTTAAAGCTTACGATTGGTCTTCTTATACTTGCAACGGAGTAAATATATCGTCCACGGAGATTGTCCATTTTAATGATAACAATGGAAATTTGATAGTTATTCGGTAATAAAAATCAGCGGCGGTTTGTTTTGAATTGCACCCCAAAAGTTGTTCGCGATCTGCACGACTTTCGGGGCGCATTTTATTTCGTCATATCTTTTCTGAAAACAAATATATACTCGTGTTTGAAAATATACAAACCGTTTTGCAGCGCTCTGCGTCTCCACAATGCCTGTTGATTTGACTTTCCTTTGGTTTCCTCGAAATTTTTTACAATGACTGCCTTCAACGTAAGCCCTTCTCGTTGCATTACCTGCATGCAGTAAAAGCCCAACGGTACAATTTGACCGTTTGCATACTTGTCGCCGATAACCAATGCGCAATATCTGCGTTTTTCCAAAATGGCAACAGTATTGTGGACGGCTTGTCGAAAATTTTCCAAGAAGCTTTCCAATGTTTTGGAATTGGACAAATCATTCTCATCGTCGCTGAATTTAATTATGTCCCAATACGGCGGATGAAAAATAATAAACTGGACGTTTTGTATTTTATAAGTTTCCAAAATGCGGTTCGTATCAAAAGTTCGGCTGTCGTCCACAAATGTATCTGCCACGATTCCCGGTTGGCTTTCCGAATGAATTCTTTCGATAGCCTCTGCCGCCACTGTCTGCTGCAATTCGATTCCGATGGAATTTCTCCCCATCCGTTGAGATTCTATCAGCGTCGTTCCGCTGCCGGAAAAGGGATCCAACACATAATCGCCTTGTTTTGTAAAACGAGTCAACAATTGGCGCGGTATTTGCGGCACGAAATTTCCGTGATAATACCCGCTATGTGCGCCGGAATTATCTCTGTTCGGTATTATCCATAACGTATCGGTCCAAACATCCGTCAATTCTTTCCAATTGGATAGGTCTAAATCGTTTATTTTTTTCATATTACTCAATTTTTGACAAGACAGTGCAGGTATTCTACTGTTGACTGCGCCTTAATGTCCCGAGCATTGTCTGCCTTAAACCGACGGTATTCTTTTGTATACACGTTGTATTCGCCGTATTTGGTCATTATGCTCTTTATTGTGTCGAAGGACATCAACCCCTCGTTGTTGTAACTCAGAAAAATGTATTTGAATTGCGCGTTTTTAATCAAATCGGCAAAAGCCTTTTCTACTTTTCGTTTGTCGCAGAAAACACTTTTTTGTTCTGTATACTCACGTAATCCCGTTTTTCCGTGAATAACGGGATTATCATACCTTGCTATCGTTTCCAACAGATGATAATTGGTACAATACTGTCTGGCATTATACGGCGGGTCCAAATACAATATATCGCCGCTCACATTCTTTATCAATCGGTTGACATCCTCATTATAAACTTTGCATTGCACTTCTCCGTGCAAGATGGAAAGCGGCGTTAACTTCATTGGCTTTTGAGCGGATTTTTTGAGACGTTTGAGGTATGCACCGTAAACCGATGCCGTATTTGCATATTTGTCAATGCTATTTATAAGCGAACCCAACAAGAAAAAGTATTCGTGGTCGGTTATTTCTCGATTTTGATACCACTGCTCTATGGTTATCCGTATGGCATCGCATTTCTTGGCATTTTCATCGGAGAAATACATCCTTCTGAATTCCTGTCCTTCCGTTCCGCCAAAAGAATAGTTTTTATAAATAAACCCCTTGACGCCTTCCGTTTCGTTGAGTTTCTCTATCAACTTTTGACAACGTTCTTCATCGAGATTGCCGTTGTTTTCTATTATATGTTTTGTGATTACATAGCTGTAATATTGAATATCGTTGGCAATTATCGAATAGCCTTGCTGCTTAAAAGCGCCACTGACGACACCCGTTCCCGCAAACAAATCGGCAAATACCATTTCGGCGGGTCGTCTTGTTTCCCCGCATTGCTGAATAATTATTTCTATCGATGATTGCAAAAAATCAATCAACGAAAATTTTGAGCCAATGTAATTCATCTTTTTTCCTGTCGGTGTAAGTAAAATTATTATACCAAAATTGTTTTGAAATGTAAAGATAAATAACAATCGAGGAACAGCGTTGGTTATCGGGATTCAACATCATTTTTCACAGTTTCGGCAAATGCGCATATTGGTTATGACATTCGTCGAAGTTATAGATGCTGTAAGGAAAGGAAGCGCAACAAAGTTCTTCATCTTCCATTGTGGCTTTGTTGCCTTTGAAAAGGTTAAAAATATCAGAAGCCGAACACGGATTATGCAAAAGTTAAGCGCGGCGAAATATCAGCGAGAATTCTAAACAAATCTCCTTATATGGTTTGCGGCAGGAGCCGACTGCCGACGTCGGTTGCACGCATTGCAGCCGATGTCGGCAAAAGGTTGCCGCGACGACGATAATTGCCGCACCGCCGCTTGCGGGCAAAGGCATACCGCACATAGCGCAAATCCGCCAAAACGAAATCGGCGCGGCAACAAATCCGTCGCTACGACAGGCGAGACTTGATCTTCTTTACGTGGTAGTAAAAGTTCTCGCGCGAGATGCCGAGTTCCGAAGCCGCCTCTCGCGAAGAGACGCGCTTCTCCAAAAAGTCCGACGCAACGGACAAAAAATGCTCGGAATACGTCCTGGCGGGTCTGCCGAACTTGACGCCCTTTTGCTTGGCAATACGGATGCCCTCCGCCTGACGCGCCTTGATGTTCTCCCTCTCGTTCTGCGCAACGAAAGAAAGCACCTGCAACACCACGTCGGACAAAAACCGCCCCACAAGCGTATCCGTCTTGGCGCGCGTATCCAAAAGGGGCATATCCAACACCAATATGTCCGCGCCCAAAGTATTGGTTATGTATGTCCATTCGGAAATTATCCTGTCATAGTTGCGTCCGAGGCGGTCGATGGACTTTATCACAAGCAGATCGCCCGCTTTAAGTTTACGTAAAAGCCGCTTGTATCCCTTCCGTTCAAAATCCTTGCCGCTCTTCTTGTCGGAGAAAATGTGATCCCGTTCCACGCCGAATTCCTCAAACGCGGCAATCTGTCTGTCAAGATTCTGGTCGCGCGCGGATACCCGAGCATACGCATATGTATTCATAACAAAAAACTCCTTTTTTATTATAAAATATCAAAAAAGCACGAAATCGACGACTTCATGCTTGTTATTTTATCACCGTTATAGAAATTTGACAAAAAAAGTGTACTTTT
>CANQNJ010000020.1 GCA_947625185.1 uncultured Clostridia bacterium | reverse complement strand
ATTCAGGAAAAGAATACTGCTTGCATGCGGGTAAAAGAAACCCTCTATCTGCGGCAGTACTGCCGCAGATAGAGGGAACAAACCTATTCAATTATATGTTGGGAAAATACCTACACCCCAACATTTGACATAGAGCCATTTTTTTTACTGTCAGACGGCGCGACGGGTCACGAGAGGACCGTCACCGCCCTCCACGCTCTGACGCGTTATCCGCACGCGTTCCACGTCACCGCGCGACGGCGCTTCGTACATACAGTTGAGCATCAGATTCTCCAACACGGAGCGAAGTCCGCGTGCGCCCGTCTTTAAGCGCATGGATTTCTCCGCGATGGCTTTAAGCGCGTCGTCGTCGAATTCCAGATCTATGCCGTCCATCTTGAACAGCTTCTTGTACTGCTTGACGAGACAGTTCTTGGGTTCGGTAAGAATCTTGACCAAAGCGGTCTCGTTCAATGGGGACAACCCCACCGTTATGGGCAATCTGCCGACGAACTCGGGTATAAGTCCGTACTTTATGAAATCCTGCGGCTGCAAATTCTTGACGAGTTCGGCGTGATCTATCTCTTCGGTACTCTTGATGTGATTGCCGAAGCCCAATCCCGCGCCCTGTTGACGCTTCTCGGCGATCTTGTCCAAGCCGACGAAAGCGCCTCCGCATATAAACAGTATATTGGTGGTATCTATCGCTATGCTCTCCGCCTGAGGATGCTTGCGACCGCCCTGAGGAGGCACGTTGGCGACCGTACTCTCGATTATTTTGAGCAGTGCCTGCTGTACGCCCTCTCCCGATACGTCCCGAGTGATGGACACGTTCTCCGTTTTCTTGGCGATCTTGTCTATCTCGTCGATGTAGATTATGCCGCGTTCCGCCTTGGCGATATCGTAGTCCGCCGCCTGTATCAATTTGAGAAGGATATTCTCCACGTCCTCGCCGACATATCCCGCCTCCGTCAGAGTCGTTGCGTCCGCAACGGCAAAAGGCACGTCCAATATGCCCGCAAGCGTCTTGGCAAGCAAAGTCTTGCCGCAGCCCGTGGGACCGAGCATAAGTATATTGCTCTTCTCCAACTCCACGTCGTCCTTGTTATCGGAATACAGCACGCGCTTGTAGTGGTTGTAAACCGCAACGGCGAGCGTCTTCTTGGCGTCGTCCTGACCGACGACGTATTTGTCCAATTCCGCCTTTATCTCTTCCGGCTTGGGAAGGTGAAGATCCTCCGCTCCGTCGGAGTCGGCAACGCCCTCGTTGTCGAGTATGCTCTGACAGGTGGCTACGCAGTTGTCGCATATGCACACGCCGTTGGGCGCGGACAGCAACCGTCTCACTTCATCTTCTCTCTTTCCGCAAAAAGAACAAACTTGCATCGTAACTCCTTATTGTGCAACGGGTACGGATCAACGCAAAAGCGTTTTTTCCACCCCATATTATTATTTTAACGGCAACAGATTACGCTTTGCGCGTGTAGAACACTTTGTCCACTATGCCGTAATCGAGCGCCTCTTCCGCCGTGAGGTAATTGTCGCGATCGGTATCGCGCTCCACGACTTCTACGGGTTTGCCCACATTCTCCGCGAGGATGGTATTGATCTTGTTCTTGATTTTGAGCAATTGACGGGTCTGTATCTCCACGTCGCTTGCCTGTCCCTGGCTGCCGCCCAAAACCTGATGGATCATTATCTCGCTGTTGGGCAGAGCGTAACGTTTGCCCTTGGCGCCCGCGGCAAGCAGAAACGCGCCCATACTTGCAGCCATACCTATACAGATAGTGGATACGTCGCAGCGGATGTATCTCATCGTATCGAATATCGCCAAACCCGCGGTAACTTCGCCGCCGGGACTGTTGATATACAACGAAATATCCTTGGTGGGGTCCTTGGATTCGAGATAGATGAGCTGTGCCACTACCAGATTGGCAAGTTCGCTTGTGATCGCGCCGGAAATGAACACCACTCTGTCTTCCAGAAGGCGCGAATAGATATCATAACTTCTTTCGCCGCTGTCCGTGCGGTCGATTACCATTGGAATAAGCTCCATTGCATTTCTCCTCTATGCAGCTTACGCGATCGTATTTTCCTTTTTGATCAATTGGATCAACTCGTCCGTAATGACTTGATTTTCAAAATAATATCTGTCGGCGGGTTGCAGTTGCTTGCCGAATTCTTCGTAATCGGAGCCTATACGCTCGGCGTACTCTTTGATCTTGGCTTCGATAGCTTCGTCGCTTGCGGTGATATTCTCCGCCTTGACTATGGCTTCAAATACCAAACGGGTATGTACGGCTTTCTCTGCGCGTTCGCGATAGTCCTTGCGCATCTGCTCCATAGTGGAACCCGTGTATTTGAAATAATTGTCAATATTGAGACCGCTGTTGGAGAGTTGATACTTGAAGTCGTCGATATATTGATCGATCTGCTCCTCTATCATCTCCTCGGGGATATCGACGGGAGTGTTGTCGACAACTGTTTCAAGCAATTTGTCCTCGTCGGCGCGCTCCGCTTCCTTGTTGTAACGTTCCGTTATATTCTTCTTGATATCCGCCTTGTAATCTTTGAGGCTGCCGAACTCGCTCACGTCCTTGGCGAACTCGTCGTCCAATTCGGGAAGTTCCTTTACGGTGATTTCGTTTACCGTTACGGTAAATACCGCCTGCTTGCCTTTGAGCTTGTCCTCGTGATAATCCTCGGGAAAAGTTACTTCGATATCTCTCGTCTCGCCCACGTTGAAGCCGACAAGCTGCTCTTCGAAACCGGGTATAAACGTATGCGAACCGATGGTAAGGCTCTGTTTCTCCGCTGTGCCGCCGTCGAATGCAACGCCGTCCACCTTGCCGCAGTAATCTATATTCAGTTGGTCGCCGTCGCGAACGGGGCGATCCGTCACCTCGACGAAACGCGCGTTGCGCTCGCGGACTTTGCTCAGTTCGGCGTCGACGTCTGCGGCTTTGACCTTTTGCGGAGCCGTCTTTTGTATCGTCAAACCCTTGTACTGACCGAGAGTGACCTCGGGATGAATGGTGACTACTATGCCGAAAGTAACGCCTTTGTCGTCGATCTTGACGGATTTGTCGTCGATGGACGGACGGGCGACAGGCTCCACTTCTTTATTTTTATCCAAAAAATCTCCGTAATATTCTTGCGCGCAAAGATATAATGCGTCTTCGAGGAACATTCCCTTTCCGTAGTAATTTTCGAGAACGTGTCTCGGAACGTGACCCTTGCGAAATCCGGGTACGCTGTATTTGCCCTTGTTCTGCTCGTAAGCGCGTTGCAGAAAACCGTTCCATTCCTCCGCAGAGACCTTAAAAGTAACGGTCAATGTGTTTTTTTCTCTTTTTTGCGTGTATTTCATTATAGTCCTCCGACATTGTTTTCAATTGAGCGGATAGTTTCCGACGGTTTTATATTTTAACATATATATCTATTTTTAGCAATCAAATTTAACAGCAAAAATTTGTCTTAAAGAGAGATATCCTACCGCAAAGCGGCATACCGCCGCAATTTTGTTCCGCGAGACGTTGCCACCGCGCGGAAACTGTGATACAATTGTGCCGTAAAAAACGAAAATTTCGGACGGAGTGAGATATGGCATTCGACGCGCTGACGCTATCGGTATTGCGGCAAGAATTCGAAGAAACGCTTACGGGCGGCAAAATAACGAAAATTTATCAACCGGAAAAAGACGAGATCGTGCTGTTCGTATTCAACAGGCAGACGTACAAACTGCTGATAAGCGCCAATGCGAACGTCAACAGGATACATCTGACGGAAATGCCGACGGACAATCCGAAAGTTGCGCCGTCGTTCTGTATGTTGCTGCGCAAACACATCACAAATGCCGTAATTACGGGCGTCAACCAAATGCCTTACGAACGCGTATTGGAATTCTGCCTGTCCGTCAGCGACGAATTGGGTTACAAAAAGGAGATGAAACTCATCTTCGAATTGACGGGCAAGACGTCCAATATCATTCTTACGGACGGCAACTACACTGTTCTGGACAGCGTCAAGCACCTTCCGCAGGACATAAACGCCTCGCGCATAATAATGGCGGGCGCAAAATATACCTTCTTTGCGCCGCAGAACAAGATACAACCCTTTGACCTGCCGCGAGTAAGAGAGTACCTCAGTACCTGCAACGCGCCTCTGCGCAAAACTCTGCCCGAGGTATTGCTCGGAGTATCGCAAACGACCGTCAACGAAATACTTGTCGGAATGGACGAAAACGATCACGGCATAGTCAATCACGCCCTCGTGGCGGACAGATTGGCAATGTACAAAGCCAATCTGCAACACAAAAAGCCCAACGTGGTACTCCGCGGAGGCACTCCCGTAGAGGTTTGTCCCTTCGACTATGCGTCGCAAAAAGGCGAAAAACTGTTCTTCGATACGCTGAACAAAGCGCACGACAACTACTTCTATCTGTTGGACAAGTCGCAACGCTTTGCCGATAAAGCCAAGTCCGTATCTACGGTGGTCAAAAACGCGCTGTCGCGCACCGAAAAGAAACTTGCGGCGCAACGCCAGACGTTGCTCGAAGCGGCGGACAGGGACAAATACAAGCAGTATGGAGACCTGATACTCTCCAACTTGTGGAATATAGACAATCCGGACAGCCTCACCTGCGTCAATTATTACGACGGGTCCACCGTAACGGTGCCGTTGGACAGACAACTGACTCCGCAACAGAACGCGCAAGCCTATTATCGCAAATACCGCAAGTTGAAGTCCTCCTACGAACACAACACAAAACTCGTTGAAGAGAACGCTCTGCTGCTGAATTACCTTACGACGATCAAGGAAAACCTCCGCTTCTGCACGGACGCGGAAGATCTGCAACAAATAAGAGACGAACTGTCGACGCTCGGACTGATACGAGAAAAAACAAACTCCAAAAAGAAAATCGAAACGCCCGTAAAACCGTTGAAATACAATATCTGCGGCTACACGGTATACGTCGGCAAGAATAACGTTCAGAACAATTACGTCACATTCCGTCTGGCGCGCGGCGAGGATATATGGCTGCACACGCAAAAGATACATTCTTCGCACGTCGTGATAGTAACGCAGGACGGAGATATCCCCGACAAAGTGATCCAAGCCGCCGCAGAGATATGCGCATACTATTCACAGGCAAAGGCGGGCAGCAAGATACCCGTGGACTACACCGCTCGCCGCAACGTAAAAAAGCCAAACAAAGCGCCGCTCGGGTTTGTCGTGTACGACGTTTACAAAACGATACTTGTAGATCCGGACAGACACATCAACGAACTCAACTGAAACGGGGTTTGTCGCATTGAGCGACAAACCCCGTTTTTATGGTGACAAAAAGTCGCAAACGCCCGCTCAGAATTCTCCCGCGCCGGCGAAAATCAAGACAATGGCAAGGTAATATGCGGCTATTATCACGCACAAAAGACGCAATCCCAGGTTGACGGAGGATATTACTATCCCTGCGACGGCAAATTCTTTGCCGTCCTCGTTAGTTTGCTTTATCTGTCTGCACGCAATAACGGACAAGATAAGTCCGCCGAGGGAGACGAAAAAGGACAGCACAAAGCCCGTGATCGCGGCGATGTTCCAATTATTCGATTTGACGGTAGAGCCAACATCGTCTGTCGCGCAGCCGCATTTGGTGCAAACGACAGCTTCATCCGACAACTCGCCGCCGCAATGAGCGCAATACTTCATAGCATACCCCCGTATGTTTCGATTATTACTATAATCGCCATTATCCATATCGCAAGCCAGAAAAGGAACAATACCGCTCCTACGCAAATACCCGCTATGGCAAGTCCAAAGCCGCGCAGCTTCTTGCGGCAGGTGCGTATCGCGCCTACAATGGATACCGTCATTCCTGCAAGGGGCACAATGCCGAAAAAGTTGAAAACGTACAAAATAAGGGAAACCATTGACAAAACAAAGCCTACAATGGCGCACGCGTCCCAACCGGTACGACCCGTTTCCGAAACGGACTTCAACGAAATCGAGTCGGAACTGTCAACCGCGCAGCCGCATTTGGGACATATGACCGCTTCGTCAGCCAATTCTTCACCGCAATGAACGCAATATTTCATAAGCGATACCCCCCCCCTAAAATCCAAAGGCATAGACCCAAACGTAAAACCAGAAGAAGAACGTTACGGCGCCTACGCAAATGCCCGCTATGGCAAGTCCCAAGCCGCGCAGCTTCATGCGGCAGGTGCGTACCGCACCTACGATAGATACCGCCAAACCCGCGATAGACATCAAGCCGAACATATTGAAAATGAACAAAACGCATGCCGCCAAGGCAAGGACAAAGCCCACTATCGCGCAGGGATCCCAATGCGAACGCTCGGCGACGACTGCCGCGTTGAACGGATTGACATTGCCCACCGCGCAGCCGCACTTGGGACATATGACCGCCTCGTCAGCCAATTCCGCACCGCAATGCGTACAATATTTCATATACTTTACCTCTCAAAATTTATTTCTGCGGGCAACGGTTCATCGAACCACATATGCCCGATATGTTCACAATGCAAACCGCAATCCGTCTCGGCAGTTCAGTTGCGTTGAAGCATATACATAACTGCCATAGCCATAGCAACATAACAGCTGTCGCGCGCAGACACGGCATTATACTCGTACTCTTTGAGCATTGCGCCCTCGACGATGTGTCTGCTGCCCAGAAGAGGACAACGGATACGCGCCAGATCGATGAGTTCTCTCGTTATACCGCCGCTGCTGCCGTAGTACCTCTCTCCGTCGGAAAACTGCGCAAGTCCTAAATCTATCACGGCGTCGGCGCCCGAAAACGCGCCCTTGACGCTATCCAACACCACTCCCTTGCGAACGGTGACTATGTCGTCGGCGGGCAGATACCACAACGATGACGAACCGAAAAGCCGCAAACAATGCGCAAGTTCTCCCACCTTGTTTACATCTCTGTTGCCCACGAGCAGCACATTGAGATTGCTCAGAGTGTCCAACTTGGAATACAGCGTCATCAGATCCGCAAGCACGCCTATCGGGTCAAACTGACGGGATCCGCCGTTGATAATGCCCGCCTTGCTGCGCAATGTAAGAGTGCGGTATATATTGTCGTTGTCGCAATCGGTTACGATAATATCGGCACCCATATTGGCAAAACTCAAACATTGAGCCTGCGCGTCCTCCGCGCCGAATACGGGTACGCACGAGCCGCTAAGATACGCCGTCGCCAACTGAAACGCCGTACTCGAAGCGCACGGCTTCTTCCATACGCCGCCGACGACGTGTCCGATAAGTTGCGGACCCTTCTTGTAGTCGGCAAGCACTATGCGCCGCATTTGCGCGGCGGTCTCTATCAGCTGTTGGATCTCGTTTCGACCGAGATCCGTCAAACGAAGCATATTTTTCATAATGACCTCAGTTGTTTTTGTTGCGAAGCGTCGTAAGCACCCGTTGAAAATAATCCGGCAACGGTGCAAAAAATTCCATCTGTTCGCCCGTTGAGGGATGATTGAAGATGAGTTGTTGCGCGTGCAGCAGCTGACCGTTCAACGCAAAACGCTGCTTGGCATAGCCGTATGTCTTGTCGCCTACTACGGGATGTCCCAGATACTTGGCGTGTACCCGTATCTGGTGAGTACGTCCCGTCTTCAACTCGAAACGTACCAACGTATAGCCGTCAAATCTCTCCAATACTGTATAATGGGTAAGCGCGCTGCGCCCGTCCGCGGTCACGTCCATCTTCTTTCGGTCGGAGCGCGATCTGCCTATCGGTTGATCCACGCTGCCGCTTTCCTCCTTGATCACGCCCTCGCATAACGCCACATATATCCGCCTGCATTGCTTGCATTGTATTTGCCTTTGCAATTCGACGTGAGCTTTATCGTTCTTGGCGATTACAAGCAGACCGCTCGTATCCTTGTCCAGACGATGAACTATGCCCGGACGCAACACGCCGTTGATACCAGACAAATCCTTGATACGATACAGCAACGCGTTGACGAGCGTGCCGCTGTATACGTTGTTGGCGGGGTGAACTGTCATACCCTGCGGCTTGTTTATCACGGCGAGATCGCCGTCCTCGTATACTACGTCGAGAGGTATGTCCTCGGCGGGAATATCCAGCGGCACCTCGTCGGGCAACGATAAACTTACCGCGCTGTCCGCTTTGACGGAGAGGGACGGTTTGACTGCGACGGCGCCGTCCACCGTTACGTTGCCGCCCTCTATCAGGCGTTGAACGTGATTGCGTGTGAGCGACGTATTGTCCGCGACAAAAACATCCAATCTGCGCGCGTCCGATTCGGCGACGAGTTCAATCTTTCTCATCGTCGTTCTCCGATAAAACCGTATCGTCGGATAGAGTTTCGGATCCCGTATCCGACGGCGTGTCGCATTCGCTCTGCGACGGCGTCGTATCGCCGAACTCTTCCGAACCGCTTGCCGCTTCGTCCTCGACGGCTTGCCGCTTGGCTCTGCGCTCGTTAACGACTACTCTCAACAGCGAATCGGGATCGAAGAACACTATGGCAAGTAATGCCATTATCACTCCCACGACGAGGAAACTGTCCGCCATATTGAATATGCCGAAAAAGCCCTCCACCTGAACGAAATCGCGCACGGCGCCGGTAAAGAAACCGCCGTCGGCAAACACTATGCGGTCTATCGCATTGCCCAAAGTGCCTCCGATTATGAAAGAGAAAGCTATCTGCCCCCATACGCTGCGCGTACGACTGCGCCACAGCAACCAGCCGAAAACAGGCAAACCGATAACCGTCATAAAGAAAAACAGCCAATTGCTCCAATCGAGATCGGAAAACATTCCGCCCGTTGCACCGTCGTTGGTAGTCCATACCAACGTCAGCCAATCGCCCAATATGCGTATACGCCCGCCGTGAGCCGCCACCGCTCCCTCGATGAAATGCTTGGTCAGTTGGTCGATGGCGATACACGCCGCCGCCACTCCGCCGTAAATGAGGAAATACAGCCACACGGGCAAGATTTTGCGTTGTTTTTTGTCCATAAAGCGCCTTGTCGAAGGTTATTTCTTAAAAGTAAATATGCCGTCTATATCGTCGTCGGAGTCGGGATCGGAAGGACCCTTGTCGAAAGAGAAGATATCCTCGGCGGCGGGCTTGTCGAACACGTTGCCCGTCTTGACGTCCGCGTTGCCCAACAACGCTTTCTTCTGCAATTTGCGATAATACAATACGGCGAACACGGCAAGTATTATCAACACGCCCAACACCACAAGGGAGGGCCACCAACGATTAAACGTCAGATTGTTGTTGATAAGTTGCTTGCGGGCGTTATTTGCCACGGACATAAAATTCTCGTCCGTGACCGTATCGCATATCGCGCCGCTGACGGCGTAAACACGATCGAGATAATCGGGAGTGCTATTGACGAGATTGCCGAAGGTATCGTCGTCGGTATTCATTTCGCTGCCCCCGACATAGCCGAGCAAGTCGAAATTGCCCGCAAAAAAGCTTGCCGTGGGAACGCCCGAAAGACGGAACGGTGTGTGATCCGTACCCTGTACAAACTCGTAATAACCGTAACCGAAATTGTCGGCAAGATCCGTTACGCCCTTGGCGTACGGCTTCTCCGTAAGAGCTTGCGACTTGCTCAAAATGAGATCGGCAAGGTCGGTATGCTTGTTCTCGCACATCAGATATAGGTTGTCGCCGAGAGCAACGCTGTCCGCGTTGAACATCACGAGTACGTCTTGAATATCTATGCCGCTGCGGGTGCCCGTTGCCGCGGAAAGTTGATTGTTGACATACATATAAGAACCGACAAGTCCGTCTTCTTCGCAATCGAACGCGACAAACAGCACGTCGCAAGGCAGTTGAGACTGCTTGGCGGCAAGCCGCTTCATAGTATCGAACAACACCGCCACGCCGACGGCGTTGTCGTTGGCACCCTCTCCTATCGCGTCGTAATGGGCGCCTATGACGACACACTTGTCGGTACCTTCGACGTCTATCATCGCTTCGAGGTTGTAGCCGCCTATGTCGTCCTGACCGAACAATCTTTCTATCGGAGTGTCGTTGCCGAGCGCAAGACGGAATTGTCCGAGGATAAACTCGCGCACGGCTTGCTTTGCGGAAGCTTCTTCCGAAACGTTTGCGCTTGCCGCCGCGGCGTTAAGGGCGCACAGCTGCCGTATGAAGTCTGCCGTGTCGAGCAAGACGGTCGGTTCCTCGCCGTCCGAAGCGTTAGTCGCGCCGTCGGACGCAACGGGTTCCTCGGCGAAAGCCATGCCGTTTACCGCCGCAAGCAAAGTCAGCAACGCAGCCAATAATACTATCAGATATTTCTTCATAGCAACACCTCGAACACCAACGCGCATACAAAGTAGACTATCGCCACGTTGCGGAAATAGACGGGACGCGTCACGTCGTTGAAATACAATCGGGAAGTGACCCGATAAAACCCTATGACGCATCCGAGAGACACTATGAAGGGGAACAGCACTCCTCCCCAGGAAAGCAATACGGGCGTAAACAGATTGATAAGCCTCAATATGCCGCACGCGACGAAATAGAGCGTGAAGAACAGATTTGCCAAAAGCCCGTACTCCGACCGCTGTATCGTGTAAAAGCGGGACATCTGAACAAATATCCCCGTCGCGATAAGCGGAACGACCGCCATCATAATGGCGCCGACAAGCATAGAGGCGAACAATGCAGTAAGCACCACCGCCGCGTTGCCGACAACAACAGTATATCCGAGTTGGGCGGACAGTTCCTGCATGGCGATTTGTGCCGTAACGAGATACTCCTGCCAGGAATAAAACATATACGCCAACACAAAGGCTATACGCACCAGCACATCCGACAATCTGTAATTTTGTCTCAGTTTGTTAATCACATTTACCTCACTTTACAGCGAAATCAGCTGCATTATAAGTATATTCATCACTTCGCCGTCGTCCACAAACGCTTTGAGACGGGCGTCTGCCACGGCAAGGTAATCCAACGCGCGTTTGAGCTGCATCGGCTTGTACCGTTCGGCGGTCTCCCGCGCAAAGCCGACGGAAGCGGGCTTGACGCCGAGATACGCCGCTATCTCCTCCGTGGAGAAGGAGGACGTCTTGACGTAATACACCCGTCTGTAAAAGTTGTATATCAACGCAAACAGCGCACGCGGTTCCTCTCCGCGAGACACCAATTCTCGGTAGATATCCGTTGCGCGGGCGGCATTCTGCGCCGCTATCGCCGAGGACAGATCGTATACGGCATACTCTGCGTCCTTGTGTACCAACATCTCTATCGCTTCCGGCGTGACCTCGCCGTGGTCGATAAGTTTACGCGTCTCGACGGAAACGCGTGACATATCGGACAGGCAGTAGTCGGCGATACGCGCCGCGCATACCCGATCTATGACCCTCTGCTCCCGCTTGCCGTAACTGACGATCCAGCTAATGACGCTCTGTCTGTCCAGCCTGTTGCAATTGACCGTTTCCAGACCGTTGATCCCGACAAAATTTTTGTCGCTGTCGGCAAAAAATATCAGGCAAAATCCGCCGTCCGCTTTGGCGAGAAGATCGGACAGTCCGCGTCTAAGCTCGGCGGTTTTGTCGGCGACGCGCTTGCTGTCCGCCTTGGCTTTGTCGCCGTAGACGTCGTCTCGCTTTTCGGGGAAAAAGGGCGCTTCCACAACGACCAGCTTTTTACTGCCGAACATAGACGGCGTAAGACAGGCGAGAGTAATTTCTTCAAGGGTGGGATCGGGACGATCCACCCCGAAACCGTCGTCCTCGACGCCGTAAACGTCGCAAATGTTGCTCAACGCTCTGCGTTTGACCCATACGTCGTTGCCGTACAGACACAACGCGGAATACTCCGTTGCGCGCAGCTTGTCCTTTAATTCCAAAAAATCGATCAAAGCCTTACCTCACCTGAAACTTAAATATATCTTATCACGTTTTTGTATAATTGTAAAGTTTCCGTACTTATTTGCGCCGTAATTGCGATCTACGTCCCGTTGATAGGGCGTAAAGGTGTACAGACCGCGTTCGGAATACGCGCCGTCGGCTTCCGACAGCAAATAAATATCCGCGCCGAGCCCCATATCGAGAAGTGAAAGACGTTGGGACGCGCCGCCGTATACGACGCATATGCCGACGGTACCTATATGTATATCCGCGGCAAGCAGACCGCCGTCGTGTATCGTGCGAACGCAAACGCCCGCGCCCGTCTGGCTGTTGGGAAACTGCCGTACTGCGTCGATATTTCTCCGCGCAAGCATTGCCGTGACTTCGGCGTTGGCGTCGGTGCCGAGGAAATACACGGTATCCACGTCGAAACCGTCAAGAGCGGCGGCAAGCGCGTCCGTATCCGTTCTCGAACAGCGCGCCACATATATGTCCAGACGGCGTACCCGATATTTATCCAGATAACTCAACGCTTGCCTGACGGGGACGTAATCGGCAAAATCCGCCACTATCGCCGCGTTGCCGTTGACGTCCAACGCCGCAACTACGCTGTCCTCGGCAGTCTGCGCAACGAAAGCTTTGTTGCCCGATTTCTTGGGAATATAAGCAAATACGACGCTTGCGACTATCAAAAAACAGCATATGGGGTAGAAAAATCTTTTGCCCTTCTTGCCTAAATTTATAAATCCGCCCAATGCGAACATCAACACCACGGCGAATATCACCGTCAAATACAACGCCTTGAAACGGAACGCGGCGAAACTTACGTCGGCGATAAGTTCCGATATCCTCACCACCGCCTGCAACAGCGCGTCGGCGACGAAGAGCAGCAGATGAACCAATGGCAACAAGCCTATCAAACCCAATGCAAAGGCAACTGAGACTACGGGAATAGCTATCACGTTGACTATCACGCCGAACAACGCTATGTCTCCGCCCTTAGCCAACAGCGCAAATAGCGTGGCAAATATACAACAAAGAGATATGACTGCCGAGTCGATAAGTCTGCGCCAATGCTTTGACGTATTTTTACGTTTGAGATATCTGTCTATGGGCAGATAAAGAGCGGCAATGCCGAATACCGACAGAAAGGACAGCTGAAAACCGACGTCGAACAGATACATAGGACAAACGAGCAACGTCAGCAATGCGGCGCAGGACAGAGAACTGAGCATATCGTACCGCGAAAGCAACATGCGAGCGGCATACGAGCATACAAGCATAGCTATCGCTCTCATCACCGACGGGGCGAACGCGCAGATATACGCATAGAATAACAGCGGCACGGTGACGAGGATACACTCCGCCCAAGGGCGCAAATGCAATCTTCTCAAAGCGAAACACAATATTGCGGAGATAAAACCGACGTGCAGACCGCTTACGGCAAGCAAATGCACTATGCCCGCGCGTCCGAACGCCCATTGAACCTCTCCGTCCATTGCGTTGCGATCGCCCGTAAGCAAAGCATACATCGTGCCGCCGTTGCCCGGCATATACTGCTGCGTGACGTCGTATATGTATTTGCGGATCTTTTCGTCCGTTCCGAGACTGCCCGACCACCGCTCTGTTATCTGCGCGCCGTTCAGTTCGTAACGGATATTGTGCTTGACGGCGTAAGAGTCCACTTCCTGCCGCACGGGATAGACGGACTCCAACGTGCCTTCGACTGTCACCACGTCGCCTACGTCCAATGACGCAGACACAAGAGAAACGCGTATTCGTCCGCCGTAACGGACGTCGCCGTCGGTGCAATCTTCAAGATAATATACCGAACCGTTATCTTCGCCGTTGCGCCCGAGATCGCACACTCTGCCCGTCAATACGACGGATTCTCCGTGGACGGAGCGCGAATTGACCGTATCGCAGTACAGCAGGCAGCGTCCGAAGCCCGCGACAGCGAATACGAGGGCGACGACGGCAAACTTCCATAACCTATTACGCTTCACCGCGCCGAATATGATAGCCGCCACAAGCAGCGCCGCCACGACGAGCCCGAAATAAAAATCTCCGAAAAGCAATTCGTAAAAAGCAAAAATTCCCGCAACAAAGGACAACGCCGCCAACAGCGTTACGCGGACGTTAATTATCCGTTTCATAGTCCTGCTCCGCGATGAAAAATCTGTAATGGTAATCCTCGGCGTATTCTCCGAGAGCCGACTTCAATTGCCGCTTGTTGCGTATGGCTCCGTTGCGGTCGATATAGTCCGCAAGCAGTTCCGTCACTTCCGTAGGCAAACCGTCGATTGGGATATGCAGCGGTATGAGCGGGCTGTTGGCATTGATACAGTAACATATCTTGCCGCCGTCGGCGTAATTGACGACAAGTTCTTTCAGCGACTCCGTCACGGTATCCGTGTAGTAGACGGAAAGTATGCTCTGCGGCAGCAGACCCGCAAGTTTGACGGTATCGACGCAACTCGTGCCCGCCTCAACCGTCACATAGCCCTCGCACTCCACCGCTCCGCATACATATACGGTAAAAGTTTCGGCGGAATTGTCGTCGATATTTCTGCCGCGATAGGGCATATAAACGCAGCCCGCCAACAGCGCGCATAAAACAAATAAAAAAATAACGGTTGCACATAACCGTTTCATTGCAGCAAAAACCCCGCCATAGCCGTGTTTTACTGACGTTCAACCTAAAAAATAGGGTGGGTAATCTGCCAAACATATACAGCCTTTTACCGGAGATATCTCTTTGACTCCACACGGAAGCCGTAGTAACCTGACATCAATGCTCGGACGCAATTCCCTTTTACGAACTGTAGTTGACGCAAAATGTAAAACTTGTCGGACAAGGCAGGGCGTAATGTCAGTTTAACACACACGCGCAAAAAAAGCAACGTAATTATTGTGTTTACCGACTGTTATTATTGTAATCGTCCCCGATAAAATTATACCTTGGTCCCGATGAGCTTACGTCTGCCGTCGGACAAGACGGTCTGACACGTCCGACGGCGTTTCGCGTCGCTTGGCGAAAGCCTCTTTGCGCAATCTTGAATTTTGCGCAGGCGGCTTTTACGACACGACTAACGTACAAATTCTATCATAACGGGCATTATTTTTCAACAGAATACGGCAAAAATTCGACAAAAGTCGCCGTCGACCTGTCACCGATGAAATTACAGACTTGTCACCGCACCGCAAAACAGCACCGTTCCGAAGCTGTCTGTCAGCACAAAGGCGAAATTGCGATCCACGACGAAATCCTCGTATTTGTTCTCCCAACCGTCGGGTCCCGCCTCGCCGCAAAGGGGCATAACGGTAACGGCGGCGCCCTCTATGCCCTTTCTGTCCACGGTCAGATCGGTAACGTGGCGCACTTCCGTACAGAAAACCTTGTCGTCGGTAAGATCGGAAAAGTTGCAGCCGTTGACGTCAAACAGACTGCGTACGCCGAAATCCTCTTTCAATATGTCTTTCACGTCCTTGTCGAACTTAGCCTCGAACTCGGGAAAAATACAGCGCGTGTTGTAATGAATTCGATTCTCTTCTTCGTCGGCGGCGTAATCGGCGTCGAAGAGGCAAGCGACGTTATCCGCCGTAAATACGTCCGCTACGGTGCGATCGTCCTTGGGGACGATGAAGTGAAGCGTATAACCGTGTTGCGTTACAGTAAAGAAACTGCGATAAGTATCCGTCTCGATCGCCCTGCCGCGGTTGTAGTAACCGCTCAGCAAAGGTACGGACTCGACCGTGCCGTCGCCCGCGGTAAAGGAATACCGTCCCTCGGCAAAACCGAGATCCTTGCCGTATTCGTTCCATACGTCTTTGAGGTACAGCACGTTGACGATGGCAAACAGCGTGTCTGTGTCCATATCGAAATCCTTGTCGATCAGCTTGCGCGTACGCTCCTTGACGAACTCGCGTACTGCGCGATTGGCGCCCCTGTTGTCGCCGTCGAAATCCGTCTGATAGGGATAGCAGAAAAACTTTTCCGCAAGCATATCCGGGCAGGATTGCTTGACATTGGCGGAGTCGTCTATCCATATCGAATCGGACAGCTCCGACTTGCAGGATATCTTGCCGAAATCGTCCTTATACTCGGCAGTGAGAGATCGGTACAACAGCGAAAAATCGCTCTGCAACCGTTCCTGCGTAACGCCCAATGCGGCAAGCAACTCCGAACGGGTATCGCCCGAGGCGCACTGCGCCGCCAAAGCCATAGTCGTATATACGGAAACAGGCGCCACCGCCATATTTTCCGAACCGTACCGAGCGTATGCCGCACAGGAAAACTCCGCCGCGAATGCGTTTGCCGCCGCGGACAAACTTTCAAGCTCTTTGCTTTGCCGCTCGTCGTAACTCAACGTTTCCGCGCTTGCAGGCGCGGCGAGAAGCGTCGCACCGCTCATTGCGCACCCGGAACAGATACACAGCGTTGCGATTATGCACAATATTGCACACATTACCGTAACCGTTCGTTTCAACATATTACCTCCCTGTCGGATGTATCCGACTGTCGTTATACGCCGCCGATACGACGTTCTTCTCCGAGCATATCCCGAATAACGACATTTTAAACTATCAAGTCTGCGACGGATCGCCCTACGCTTATACAACACTTCGCAAGATGGTTTTGTCCCGCTTGCAAGAAAATTTTTTTGACCCGTTACTGCGGCAGACGGATATTGTGCGGCGCGTCTTGCCGCAAAACGGGCGAAAAAGCGCTTACGGTATACGATTCGGCAAATTGCTCAATCTAAAAATATGTGCGGAAGATATGTAATGGATATGGGGCATGCGGAGATAGCGGAAATTTACCGCGACTTACAGGAAACGCCGCCGCTGCTCAGATTGGACGTGTACCCGTCGCAATACGCGCCCGTATTTACCGCGGACAACGCCCTGCCGCAATACGTCAAATGGGGCTTCGACGGCAGCTACGGCAAGCAGTTGATAATCAACGCCCGAGCGGAGACCGTCGCAGACAAGCCCTTCTTTGCGCGCGACTTCGCCTGCAATCGGTGCGCCGTTCCGTGCAGCGGATTTTACGAATGGGACGACGGCAAACGCCGACATCTGTTTATGCGCGCCGACGGCAAAGCAATGTATCTTGCCGGTTTCTGCAAAACGCAGGATACCGAACGTTTCGTGATACTCACCGCGCCCGCCGTCCCGCCTGTTGCGCCGCTGCATAGCCGCATACCCGTCTTGTTGAATAAAGACGACATACGGAATTATCTCGGGGACAGAGAGTTTGCTCGAAAGGTCCTTTTGCAGACCGCCGCGGACCTGAATATCGTCGAAGAATAGAGTTGCAGTATGGACGATGTTTATATTGCAGCAATGAAATCGTTGTATGTTAAATTGATGTCAAAAGTATAATTTTCACCTCGGAGTTTGCTTTTCGGCGGAACAAACGCTTGACAAAAACCGCTTGATTCATTTATTATTTCGGATACATCGGTACATTGTAAAGTACGGAAAGTATTGTAAAGGAGCTGAAAATCATGAAAAAATCGACAAAAATAATAGTCGCATTGATGTTGACGCTGTTGTTTGCCGTATGCGTAAGCGCATTGTGTGCCTGCGACGATCCGCAACCGCAGCAATCCGGAACTCTTATCACGTTGCAAGCGGGAGAGGGCGGCTTGTTGACAGACGGCGACGAAAAAGTTTCGGTACTGACTATCGAAGCGGCGGAAGGCGACAGTATTCTGCAAGCCGTTGCGGATACCAAACCGCAAGCCAAAGACGGATTTACCTTCGAGGGTTGGTACGTCAACGGCGAAAAACTCGACAAGTAGACCGTTTCCGCAAACGGCGCGATTGTCACGGCAAAATACACCGTCAACTTCACGGTGCTTGTTTACCTGCAAAACGTCGACGGCAGCTACGGCGAACCGCAAACGTCCACACACAGCGGAATATTCGGCGAAAGCTACAATTACGTTGCGGAAGAGGAACACTTCCTCATCGACGAAACGCGTTATAACCGTATCGGTACGCAGTCGCTGCAACCCAACGACGTATTTGCGGTCTATCTTGAAAGAGAACTGTGCGACATATGCTACTCCAACGTAACTACGGACGGATCGGTAGAAACGGACGAAGTCGCAACTTTACGCTACGGCGCGCAACTCGAAGTTAAAGACAACCCGTTCTTCACCGAAAACGGACGGCGCTTTGCCGGTTGGGCTACAAGTCCCGAAGGCGAATTGGAATATGTTGCCGACGACACGCTCACATTGGAAAACGACACCACTCTCTACGCGGTATGGGACGAGGCGTACACCGACAGAATGGGCGGAGGAGATTACATATTCCTCCCGCAAACTCGCGAAGGAGTCGCGATCCTTGACAGAATGGGGATCGAATTCGAGGGTACGGTAAACGAAAACGGCGTATTTACCGTACAATACGGGCAATCCTCCCTGACGGGCAAAGTTAGCGAACAAGATAGAACCTTCCAATATGCGCAGGCGCTTGCCGCGGGTACATATCTGCACTACAACAGATATTACCAAACGGAACAACGCGTCGATAACGAAACGACGCTCGTTCTGGACGAATACGGAGCGGGAACCCTTACTGTAAACGGTACAACTTACGTCGGAACGTGCTACTACGACAGCAGTTTCGGAGACTACGCTTTTGCCGTTGACGAAGAGACCTCGTTTAATTTCATAACGGGCGAACAGGACGGTCAACTCTACTTTACTTTGCAGGATATAACATTCGGCGAATATTTACAGCAGATATCTTTCGACAAGTTGTTAAGCGGCTATCCGGGAGACTTCGTCCTCACGGTCGACGGTTACGGCAATGCGGTATTCTATCAATCGTATTACAAAGATTACTACTATGCCGAATATAGTATAGACTACAAACACAGCAGTCAAAGCGTTGTATGCCTCAACGTCAACGTAGACAATACCGTCGAAAGAGATTTCCTCGACGAAAGATCCGACTACGTCAATACCAACGTGTATTTGTTCATATTCGACAGCGACGCCGTGTTCCTGTTTGAAAATCGTGACGCAAAGGGTGAATTTACCGACGGCAACGGCGGAGTATTGACGTTGGACGGTTACGGCGGATTTACCGACAGTGCAACTTACACGACGGGCGACGGTACTGTAACGGGAAGTTACTTCGCGTATGACTCGGAGATATTCGGTACCGTTGCGGAGATGAGTGAAAACAACGGAACTATGCACTACTTTGCTCTCAGCAGCGGACTGAGAAAGTCTTTCGAAACGTTGCAGGGCAAGACGACGGAGTATTGGCGTCTGATAACGGACGAGTACCTTGACTCCGACCTGGTTGCGCCTATATTGGTGCTGTATGAAGAACAAGACGGCAAGATCCCCGCGGATATCTATGCGGAAGTGAATTACGACTTGACGAAAATAGGCTGCGGTTTCTGCACGGTGACGAAACAGGGCGAAACGGACGTATATACCTTTACTATGGAACAGCCCGCAGAAGGCACCGACGCCGACAACTACCGCACTATCGTATTTATCGTCAAAGATTTATTTGACGCAAATCAAATTTTGTATCACACCTATCAGGCGTACATTCTTAACGGCACCAATCTGTACGACGAACTCAACGGCACGGGCAAAAACGACGGCGAAAAAATTTGGTTTATCGACTTCGACTACAACGGCGAAGGCGCATTTTACCAAACGAAAGACGGCAACGTTCTGTACGGCAGTTTCGAGTTGGGATCAAGCCTCAATTGGTTTACAGATGACAGACAATACGGCGTATTTCGTTACGACGACGGCGTCAGCGACGCATATCGGGTAATTCGCTTCGAGATAAGCGGCGAAGAGGGCAATTATCGTTTCGAGGAAACAGAATTCCTGCCCTATCGCCTGTACTCTACCGACGACACTTACAACTATTGGTTCGATAACCTTTGCCTCGGCGCAAACGGCGAAGCGCAGTTCCTTGTGCAGGACGATAGAGAAAACGAACTCGGCACGGTAAAGGGAACTTATTCGCAAGTCGGCACCACCGAATTCGGCGACGCCGTATACCGTTTCCAACCGCAAGACAACAATTTCGGCGAATATACGGTGAGCGCATTCGATTTCATAATCGAAAGAGATTATGTATACGGTTGGTATCAAGGGATGCCTCTGACGCACAACGTGTATCACGTCAAATACACGGTAGACACCTACGTCACCGACGACGGCGGCAAAATCGAGGGCGACGGCTATTGGTACCGCGGCAAACTCACCACCGCTGCGGGCGTCACCGTAGAGGGTAAGTTCTACAACGGACGCGGCGAGGACAAGGGCAAGACAATGTTGCTCGAAACGGACGAAATGACACTGATATTCGACATACTCGCAGACGGCAAGCTGTCTATGCGCGACGGATTGGACGGAGACTATGAAGTGCTGGACGACAATTCGCAGGAATATCAACATTGGACTCTCGTATTGGACGGACACGGCAAACTTACGATCGAGGACAGCAGAAACTACGCAACTTTATACGAAGGCACATACAGCCTTTCGGACGAATACGGCATGTTGGATATAACTATCGACGTAACGGGCGCCGTCCGAATGAGCTTCAAAGTGCTGCTTATAGAAGGAAGTTCTGCCTATGCGGTTATGGTAAACGAATCGGGACGCGGAATATACGTTGCGGAAGATACGTCTATGCTGTATATCGACGGGTTGAACGTCGAATGTTACTACATCGACAGCCGCGGCATTGGATTTGCGGGAGACTACTACCTGTTCGGCGACGGTCACGGCGCGTTCAATTACGCAAACGGCAGCGGTCTGTTCGTTTTCAATTATGACAGCCGCGCAAAAACGTTTGTCAAGCAAGACAACTCCGACAAGTACGGAACTTATTACGCAAACGACTTCGGTTCCGCTTACACTCTCGATGACAAAATTTCCAACGATGAAGATGCGGGATATTGGTTCCTCGACGACGACAAAGTGACGGCATACTTTATTAACGAACAAAACGGCGCGATCACCGAAAAGACGGGAACTCTGACGGACGGCGTACTGACGCTGGCGGGCAACAAATATTTACCCTTCTCGGAAGAAATTACCCTGACAGGCAGCGTAACATTGGGAGGAATCGTCAAGAAAGAGAACATCACGTTGAAATTCACTCCCAACGGTGAAAGTACTTTCGAAGTGGAAGCATTCTTCCTCAACGAAAATCACACCGACCTGACGGTTGAATTTGTCGGATGGCGCTTGTTCCTGAATCAAGATTGGAACAACTACTCCCTGTCAGTGGACGTCGAACAAGGCACCTTTACGGTGGAATTGGATTACGACTACGAATACAATAATTTGATGGGCGAAGACGCCTGACGGCAAAAAAATCCGCCGAATGCAGTACGCATTCGGCGTTTTTTTTGAAATTTTTTATACGGACGCAGTATATTCTGCAATTCTTCTATACAGATATCTGCCGAGAGAAAATATCCTACGCCGTCTGTTCCTGCAAGGCGCCGCTTATCAATACATTGGGCAGGGTGCCGTCGGACGTGTATTTAACGACAAATGTGTGCTGTACGCCGTCGGTATCCGTGACGGTTATCGTTACGGTATTGTCGGCAGCGTTTATCGAGCAATCGTTCACCGTCCAGGGCGTATAGGTATAGTCGGGATTTTGCTTTCTGAAAGCCACCACGTCCGTCGCTTCGCAATTGCCGTCGAACTTCAACGCCGCATAGAAGCCGTCGCCGCTGATTTCCGTCACCAAGCCGCAGGGAGTAATATCGAGCGTTGCTTTGCCGTCATCGTCCGCAGCGGTATATGTGAACAAATATCCTTTGAGAGAATAACCGTACCCCGTGTATAACGTCAGAGTGCCGTCATCGTTGGTCTCCGTCATTGCTATCGAGACGTTGAAATCCGTGCCCCAACCGGTATGCTCCGTCATCTGCCATACGGACAATATCTTGCCATCCTTGACGATAAGCGTCACGGAGACATCGGTAAATTCGCCGGGGTTGTACGGCTCGTAAGACGAATCCACGCTGACGACGTCGCCCAATTCCGTCACGGTACAGCCGTCTCCGTCGAAGTTCGCAACCGAATACGCCTTTGCCGCGGATAAGAAAACGAACGTATGCTCTGCAAAATCGAAGCGGAAATCATCGGATCCGACTCCGCGCCACTCCGCGCTGCCGCCGAAAGTATAGATATCATTCCAGGTCATGTAGGAATTCTGATCGGCGAGCTTGACGTCGACGGTAAACCTGAGCGTGTCGCCGTCCAATGTACGCGTATATTGCTTGCCGCTGCGCAACAACTCGTTGCCTTCAAATGTCGGTTCGTCGGTGTTGTCCAATACTGTGCCGTCTGTGGCGAACATATTGCCGTTCTTGTAGTAAACGGTGACATTGCCGTCTTCGTCTACCGAGTACAAGCCGATCACCTCGGTGCAAAGGGTACCGTTTGCCGTAGGCGTGTCCTTGATCAGCACCTTGTCGAAACGATAAATTACCTCATTGTCGACGCCGAAATATACGACTCCCTCCATACGCGTATCGTCGTTGTCGAAATACACAAAACTCTTGGCGGCGTCGGGCCAGGCTTCGCTGCCGAGCAATGTATTGACGGCGTCGATATCCTTGACGCGGATACGTTGATACCACATATATTTGCCGAAGTCTCCCGAATATTGGTTAAGATCAAACGCATGCTCATCCACCTTGACGGAAGTAAGGTCTGCCACGTCCGTCAAATCGACGGTCAGTACCGACATATAATAACTTCTGTCAAACAGCGTTGCGCCCAATTCGGAAACGGCTGCCAACTTGATATAGCTCAATTTGGAACAGCCTGTAAATGCACCGTCGCAGATACGCTCCGCCTTGGGAAGTTCGACCGATTGCAAATTGTAGCAACCGTTGAACGCGCCAACGCCCACTTCAATCACATCAGGCGCGTTTACTGCGACAAGCGCACTGTTATATTGAAAAGCGTAATCGTCTATCTTTTGCACCTTGTTGAAGTCGATTACATTGACGTTGTTGGGAATGGCTCCACGGGCTATCTCGATTATGTCGCCGGACAACGAGATTTCCGTCGCCGTGCCGAGATAGGCAAACAGTATGCCGTCCAATACGATAAAGTCGCCGTCGATCAGCTCAAACCCGTCGTTGTCGGCGTCGAGATAGAAGAACAAACGGTCGGAAGAATTTGCCCGCTTGAACTCGACCAAATTGTCGGTGTAAGCCTGCGCATATGTTCCGCTAACGGTAACGCCGTACTTGTCTATGAAGATACCGTTGCCGAAGCCGTCCAATACCGCCACCGTTGCGTCTGCGCCGTAGAAAACACCGTCCTCTTCGGCATTGTACACACGATAATCGTAGTAATAGGCGAAGCCGTACTGATAGAAATCCTGCACGACGGAAAGCTCGAATATGAACGAATAAGGTTCGGAACCGTCCTCTGTATCACGAGTGTAACGGTACACAAACGGACCCATTTCGGGGACCGACTCGTAAACGCCGCTCTCCGATACGTTGGGATACTCGCCGTAATTGGTACGCAGCTCTGCCCTGCCGTTGCCGTCCAGATACAGATAATTCTCATACACACGAGTGCCGCCGTTATTGCGAATGAATACGCCGGACATCGTACTGCGCATAACCGCCTTGCCGTCAACGATATCGAATATCAATTGATCGACCACGTCGAGATCGTCGTTCATAACGGAGAAAACTATGCTTGCACCGTTTACGTCGGCTCTGTAACCGTGATTGACATATTCCGATTCGATAATATCCGCAAGCACCGCATAACCATTCAGTATCCGTCCGTCGCCGTCAGTATAGACGCTGATGTTGTAGCCGTCGGACAGGATATGTCCGCCGCCCTCCACGTCGATATCTATCATAGACGCGTCGTCGCGCAAAAAGAACCCGCCCATCTGCTGATTGTTTGCCATGACGATACGCGTAATCACATAGATCGTTTCATCCTCAAACGTCAGCTTATACTCGTCGAAATCCAATCCGTCCAACGTAACGGTTTGCGTAAATTCATAACTGCCCTTGCGCACCTCGCTGTCGCTTGACGGCGTGTAAAATGCGACGCCGTCCCCGTCGAAGAACAGCCTGATAGCCGTATCGAGATAGCTTCCCGTGATTCCGTAGAAATATCCCGCCTCGCCGTGTTCTTCGAGATTTATTATCGTAAAGCGATTGTCTTCCGTCTTGATATAGAAATATCCGAAATCGGTACTAAGTTCGATGAGATTCTCCAAATACCGATAATAACCGTCGATTGTCTCGTCATCGCCGATAGTCAATTCGGTTCTGCCGTAACCGTCGGCTACGAATGTGTTGCCGTCGCTTGTAAGGGACAGCGGTTTGCCGTCGTATACAAGGAATACATAACCGTTGAGACCTTTATCCGTAACAAATTGAAATTCGCTGTACTCGTCCTTGAAAGAATTGCCGTCTTCGTACGGATAACCGCTGAACTCCAAAGTAAAACGGTAGGAGCCGTCCGATAGACTCTCTACATTGCCGTAAAAATAGAATTGGTAGTTGCCCTGCGACATCAGCGCCGCCAATATAGCTTTGCCGTCGCCCAACAGTATCAGACGCGCCCCGAAAGTATTGAAAGCGAGATATCCCACGTCGAGGAAATCGGTATCCTTGAATTCCGTCACGGAGCCGTCAACGCCGATACCGAAAGTGTGAATATAACCGTCCAAGTCTACTACATATACGCAACTATAACCGCTGTACCGCGTGACCGACGTTTCCACCGTATCTATCTCGTAGTCCACGTTGTGCGCTTCGCCACCTTCGGGAGTGTAAACGGCGTATCCGTTTTCGTCGATATACAGACAGTCCGTAAGGCGGAGCGTCTCTCTTGTATAGTTGACGGTGCCGTCCTCGTTGAACACGACGAGGTGGGAATAATCCGTCCCAAAGAATGAACCCTCGAACAAATATACGTCCGTCTTGTCCGTCTCGGTAAGCGTGCCGCTGCACAACGATTCGTAAACGACGTCAGCGTCCGTGCGATAGGAAACGCACCACAATTCCGCATTGTCGGCGGATCCGTCGTTGCGAATGAACAGGAACGTTTCCTCCACGGGCAGACCGTTGATAATTAACGTATTGCCGTAAAAATATCTTGCGGGATAGTCCGACAAAATGTCGTAATCGTACTCGTTTTCCTGAGAATCGACGGACAGAGTGAACAAAATTTCTTTGCCGCCGTCATCGGGAGTAAATACAACGGTACTGTGGTCTATCTCCCAAACGGCACCCATCATCGATGTTGACCAAGAAAGGGGCTGCACGGTATAAGTCCCGGTGGCGCCTTGATAAACGGCATTGCCGAAGCCGTCGACAGTCAAATCGGCAGGTTTTCCGTGATAGGAGTCATCGCTGTAAATACCCGTGTAACCGTCCCCGAGCAAATACGATCCGCTCAATTTATATCCGTCCAAAACGCTCTGTTGCTGTTGCAGACGGACATATTGCCGAGCAACGCCGTCGCCGCCCGCGGTGATAGCGAGCAGATATACCTTCAACGTCTCGTCATATTCGTAACTGCCGCCAAGCGAACCGTAGCTTCTGCCGTTGCCGTCGACATAAGGAGTGCCCTCGGGAAAGAACATTTCGAGACCGCCGAATCCGTCAAAATGCAACACGGGATAACCGTTGACGTTGCCGCTCGACAGAGAGTAATACCCTCTCTCGGCGTTGCTCTTGACAAAGGTAAGGTTGACTGCATCCAACTCGAAAACGAAAGAAACTTCGTCCGCCTCGAAAAAGTAATCGCCCGTGTCGGGATCGACCGCGTAACTGCCCTCGACGGGTTCGCCGCCGACGGAGTACACCGCCGCTCCGTGCGCCTGCAACTTCAAGGTATCGCCGCTGCCGTCGGAAGAGACATATGTCTTTTGCAAGGCGTCCTTGAAATAATAATATTTGCCTTGGAACAATTTGCCGTCCAATAATACCTCGCCGTCCTGCTCGAATACAAACAGGTGGCTGTCCTCGTCGTAATCGCCGCAAAGTTCGTCAATATTGCTGCGGCGAAGATAAACCTTGCTCGGATCCTTTACCGAGACAAACAGGTAATCGCTTCCGCCGAAGATATCCGTTGCGGCTTGTTCCCACACGCCGAAAAAGACCTTGTTGTCCAATACCCGATAGCTGTCGCCTATATCAGACGTTACGTTATCGCCGATAGCCTCATCCGACCATCCGCCGAGACGGTATGCGTCCGAAACGCCGAACTGCGCCCCGTCGATAAGCGTTACGACGCCCTCGTAGTAGACGTCGAGATATACCGCCGACTGCGCGACAATGTCGTCGGACAGATTGGAATCGAACGTTACAGTGTATTGCTCGCGCGCAAGATATACGTTGAACGTTTCATTCTTGCCGAGGGACTCAACGGAGTGTTTGCTTTCCTCGTGACCGTCATCCACATAAAAGTGTTCGTCTTCGGAAAGATATTCGAACGCTTCGCCGTAAGTCGCTTTGCCCGTTTGCGTTTGCGCAACCGAAGGATATTTACCCTCCGTATCCATCCTGTACACGTTGACGGCGTAACTTGCAAGATACTTTGCCGTAAGGGTAAGTCCCGATGCGGGCATTGTAAGCTCATCGCTCAACCTTTCGTCCCCGACAAACCAACCGTCGAATTGCAAGTCGTCGTCGGGTACGGGGCTGTGTTGCTCGACAAACCGACTGACGTTGTCGCCGACGTACAATTCGAAAACATTGTCGGCAAGCGTCCCGACATCACCTGCAAGCAACGTAAGCGTCGCCTTCTGCGCGGGAGTCCACCCCGCATAGAAGTTTTTGCTTTTGTCCGGAAGCGTATCCGGAAGCGTGACCCGCAGAGTGCAGGCTTCGTCCTCATACCATCCGTCAAAAACGTATCCTTCACGCGTAGGATTCGCGGGCAGTCTGTCGGAGATATCTTCTCCCGCCTTGCCCGTTATCGTCGAAACCGCCACGCCTTCCGAAAGAAAACTGATAGTTACGTCGCTGTTGCAAGCCGCAAGGCACAGCACAGCCAACGCAAAAATCGACATAAATAAACATAAACCGATTTTTTTGATTACTTTACGCATTTCTTCCTCCGTAATGCAAATTTGTTTTATAATACCATTTTACCTGCAAAACCGTCAATTATTTTAGTTTCATTTAAGGATCGGAATAGAAGTATATATTGAAAATTCAGATGTCTTTACAATAATTATATAGCAAAAGAACTATACGATAGAATAAAAATGTGATTTTGACAAAAAAACAAAACACTGTCGGAATGCGCACCGTTTGCGCGTCGGAAAAAGATATCGGAATAGTTGCCGCCAAACAGTTGCGCAAAATCAAATCTTATGATATACTTAACAAGCTGATATTCGGCTCCATAGTCTAGCGGCCTAGGACGTTGGCCTCTCACGCCGATAACATGGGTTCGAGTCCCATTGGAGTCACCATTGCAGCAGGCTCGTTTGAGAGTCGCAAAAAGAATTAGCGCGTATAAGACGCGCTTTTTCTTTTTGCTCCGTAATGGCGAGCCTGCGCAACGCTTTCCTTCCGACGGGAGTGCGAAATGACGTAGCGCTCCACTGCGTTCCGCTCACTCCGCATAGGCGGAGACGAGTCCCATTGGAGTCACCGA
>CANQNJ010000019.1 GCA_947625185.1 uncultured Clostridia bacterium | reverse complement strand
TACACCCCAACATTTGACATAGAGCCTTCTTAACGATTTACCGCGATAGGCGTGCCGTCAGTTCTCTTCGTCGTCCTCCGGCAGAACAACGTTGTGAAAGACTTCCTGCACGTCGTCGTTGTCTTCGAGAGTCTCCAACATTTTCTGAAAACGGACAAGATTGTCGCCTTCGAGCGTGACCATATTCTGCGGCAGCCACTGCATTTCCGCAGAGACGAGGTTAAGTCCTCTGTTCACCACCGCGTCGCGAACTGCGCCGAGCGCGGAAACGTCGCAGGTCATCTCCACCATTCCGTCCTCAATCGAGACGTCGTCCGCACCCGATTCGATGGCGAGTTCGAACGCGCTGTCGTCGTCCAGACCGACGGTATTCTCTGCAACGACTATCCCCTTACGGTCAAACATATAACTTACGCTATTGGTGCCGCCGAGGTTGCCGCCGTTCTTGTCAAACGCGTGACGCACGTCACCCGCAGTACGGTTCTTGTTGTCGGTAAGACATTGCACTATGACCGCGCTGCCGCCCACACCGTAACCTTCGTAAGTAATCTCAACATATTCTACCGCGGAAAGTTCACCGCTGGCTTTTTTTATGCTGCGCTGAATATTCTCGTTGGGCATATTGTTTGCCTTGGCTTTCTGAATAACGTCGTACAGCTTGCTGTTGGAAGCGGGATCTGCGCCGCCTGCCTTTACCGCAACGGCGATCTCGCGCCCGATTTTGGTAAAGATCTGAGAGCGAGCCGCGTCGCCCTTGGCTTTCTTGTTCTTGATATTGTTCCATTTGCTATGACCGGACATATATTCCTCCGTTTATTGGTTTTGTGAAAAAATACGGTACATAATCACGCTGCCCGCCACCGCCACATTGAGCGATTCGAAATTATTTGCCATAGGAAGCGACACCGTTTCGGACACACGACTGCGGGCATAAGCGGACAATCCGTTGCCCTCGTTGCCGAGTATCAATGCGATCTTGCCGCCGAAGTTCTTTTCAAAGACGTTGTCCCCGTGCATATCCGCCGCCACGGTAAGAGAATCTTCCAACAAAGCAAAAACATTCTCTATACAATCCGTTTCGCGCAGATTGACGCAAAAATGCGCCGACATAGCGCTTCGGATGACCTTGGGAGAATACAAATCTACGCAATTTACCGCGAAGATATCCGTAAATCCGCACGCTGCCGCCGTGCGAATAAGCGTGCCGACGTTGCCGGGGTCTTGCAGTCCGTCCAAAACGAGACTGTTGCCCAACGGGACGCCCTCTGCCTCCCGAGGTTTATTGACTACCGCAAGCACTCCCTGATTGCTAACCGTGTCGGATATCTTGGCAAAGACTCGGTCGGATACCAATGTCCGCCCTTCTAAGGGGCAGTCGTTTTGAGCGCTTTCCCTGACAAACAGTTCTACGATATCGGCGCCGTGCGCCATCGCGTCGCGGACAAGTTTGATCCCCTCGATGATGTACCTTCCCGTACGATTGCGATATTTCTTATCGTAAAGCTTGGCGGTTTCCGCTATTCTGACATTGTCTACCGAAGTGATTACCATACCGATTTAACAGCAAAAAGAGCCTGATTTAGGCTCTGATCGCATCAGTTGAGATGTTCCTTCGCCATATCGGCGAGTTTTGCGAAAGCTGCCGCGTCGTGTACGGCGATCTCGGCGAGAGACTTTCTGTTTATGTCGATATCGGCAACCTTCAAGCCGTGCATAAACTTGCTGTAAGACAATCCGTTGGCATGAGCGGCTGCATTGATACGCGCTATCCAAAGGCTGCGCATATCGCGCTTGCGCAGACGTCTGCCCACATAGGCGTAGTTGCCGCTCTTCATCATCGCCTCACGGGCGAGACGGTAATTGGTGGATTTGAGACCGAAGTAACCCTTGGTCGCTCTAAGTATCTTTCTGCGTTTTTTTACTGCATTTACACCGCGTTTGATTCTCATTGTTCAATCCTCCTTAATAGGGCAACATACTCTTGACGGTTCCTTCTTGCGTCTTGTTGACGTAAGCGGTACTGCGCAGGTTGCGTGTTCTCTTGGTAGTCTTCTTGCCAAGTTTGTGATTCTTGTTGCACTGAGCGCGCTTTACTTTGCCGCTCTTCAATACGACAAATCTTTTTTTGGAAGCGCTATGCGATTTTTGTTTAGGCATATATTTATCCTCCGATTGAATTATTTACGTTATTTTAACGGAACGAGAAACATAGTGATGTTTCTCCCCTCCGTGACGGGTTGCTTGTCTATCTTGGAAACGTCGGCAAGTATCTCGGCGAACTTTTTCATCACTTCTACTCCCTGATTGGCGTACGCCTGCTGTCTGCCGCGCATACGAATAGTCGCCTTTACCTTGTCTCCGTCTTTAAGAAACTTACGCGCGATATTGGCTTTGGTATTGAGGTCGCCGATATCTATCGTCATAGACAACCAGACTTCCTTGATCTCCATAGTCTTTTGGTTGCGCCGCATTTCCTTTTCTTTCTTGTTCTGCTCGTATTTGTACTTGCTGTAATCCATCAGCTTGCATACGGGCGGAACCGACGTCGGCGCGATCTTGACCATATCCAATCCCTGCTCGTCGGCGATCTTCTGCCCTTCGTAGGCGGATAGAATACCGTACTGTTGACCGTCGTTTCCTATCAGTCTGATCTCTTTGTCCCTGATCTGACCGTTGATTTGAAGCTCTTTTATAACCGTGTCCTCCCGAAACTCTGTTCTGTTTGCATAAATGAGCTAAAAAAGTGCGGTATCAAACAAAATACCGCACGATCAAATTGCGCACAAAGCGCGCTTATTTATCGAATGACCGTCAAACGCAGTCGTCTGCACGGTGAGAACGGTAGTTCTGCTTGAATACGCACTTATTATACTAAAATTCATCCGATGTGTCAACTGTTTTTCGCAAAATAAACACGCCGCTATCGACAGCTGCCTTAATAGCCTCGGCGAGCTCAGTTGTTTCTTATGGCGTCTATCGGTTTCATTTTGACAATCTTTTTAAGCGGGAGCAACGCCGCCAACAGCAACAAGCCGAACGAGGATAGAACAAGCACGGTTATCGTCAAAAAGCCCACTCTGATAAACGGTAAAGTTTCCGCCAAACCGTTCGCATAACCGAACAAATAGTTTATAAGCGGCGTCAAAGTAAGGATCAGCGCCAACACAATAACGAAGGTAATTACGGAAATTATCAACGTTTCAATGATGAATATGCTCGTTATGTCCCTGTTGGAGGTCCCGAGGGCAGAGAGAATGCCCACTTCTCGCTTGCGGGCGGCAATGCTCAGAGAGATCAAATTGATAACCAACAAAATCAATATTGCCGTCAGTAAGATACACATTGCAATAAATACCCAGGAAACAACGCGCATTATTTCTTCGAAATCATATACCGTGTAGGCTACTTCGGAGTAACTGTCGGCTTGCCCCTTTACCAAACCCGCCCGAGCTATTAGTACTTGATGCTTATTG
This sequence comes from uncultured Clostridia bacterium, assembly GCA_947625185.1. Lineage (GTDB taxonomy): Bacteria > Bacillota > Clostridia > Christensenellales > CAG-314 > Fimimonas. The sequence continues at coordinate 25,517 of CANQNJ010000019.1, read as the reverse complement.
CGAAGAGTTGTAACAAACTTAACAAGGTCTCTTACCGAGGCGGTTTGTATCAATATGCGGTACGGAGTAAGCTCGCCGCTTATCTTTTTAATCAATTGTTCGTTGACTGTAACGGCGTATTTAACGCTATCACCTATATATGGATTGCAAAACGATACACCGACGAGGCGAACCTCGCCGCAATCCAAAAGCGACACTTGTTCATCTGGGTCGTAAAAACAGAGCCGAAAGCTTTGTCCTATTTCCTTGGGGATATTGCGCACCTCCGTCAAATCATTGCTGATGTAGTAGCCCATTGAGGACGCGTCGAAAAATCTTGAATACACATCATAGGATAGCACTATTTCATTATCACTGAGTTTAATTTCATCCAGGGTTTTTATGCCGTCCGCTGTCACGATAGAGGCGAAAGCACTGTCCAATTTAAACCATATACGTCCGGTATATGATTTGTCCCCGTAGTTCACGATCATCTCTGTGGGAGAGTTAAATTCCAGCAAATTTGAATAGTCGACATCGAAGTTTTGGTTGTAAAAGTAACCGGGCACAGCCCAAGTATTATTCAAATGCTCGGTATCTATCACGCCGGCAAGCACGCCTTCTATTGTATACAACTTGATTTTCTTGCCGATCAAAAATGATATGGGATGAAATTCTCTAACAATGTCAACATATTCGCCGTTAACCTCCACTTCTCCGTCATGGTACTCGTAGAGTTCATTGATTTGCGTGCTTGTTGCGTAAAAACTATTGTCGTCCAACTCAAATGCGTCTCCGATAAATGTCAATCCGAAGTCGAGTATTTCCTGCTTGTTCCGCACTATGTTGTTGGAAATATATTTGCAGTTGGCGTCGATATATTGTTTGGAGTCGTTTTTCCAAAGTTCATTGCCGTAGGTCATGTTGTCGTATTTGGAGATTTTTCCCTGCTCTACGCTGAAATATTCTATGCCTTTTTGTTGGATGAACTTTGCCAAAGTTTTCTCCGAAGAGAAACATAGACACAGTTGGGTAAGCAATAGAGATAAAATGCCGAATACCGCAAGCAAAATAACGCTGACGGTTTTGCCTTTGCGTAGTTTGATGGTGTTCCATGCGATTTTGAAACGCGTTTTGAACGGCAGACGCTTGCGCACGGCAACGAACTCCTGCACGTCGGTTCCGGCGGCGTAGTCCGCATTGCTGTCGGATATTACTTCGCCGTCGGAAATTTCTATTATTCGGTCGGCATATTTCTCCGCGCTCTTGCGATCGTGAGAAACCACCACAACCAATTGCTTTTGAGACAGCTTTTTGAGTAAGTTCCAGATGCTTGTTCCCGTTGAACTGTCCAGATTGCCCGTAGGCTCGTCGGCGAGGATGATCTTGCTGTTTTTGACAAGGCAACGGGCAATTGCCACGCGTTGCTTTTCACCGCCGGACAGTTCTCCGACGCGGTGCGTCAGGTACTCTTCGGGCAGTTCCACCTGCCGCAAAGCTTCCGCGACTTTGCCGTCGATGTCGGCGTCTTGCTCCAATTGCAGTGCCAAGGCGATATTTTCCTTTACGTCGAAGTCATCCAACAAGTTGTATTCCTGAAAGATAAACCCCGCATATCCGTTGCGATATCCGTCGTAATCTAACTGCGTGAAATTCTTCATGGACGTTCCATCCACGATCACCTCGCCGTCCGTTGCGACGTCCAAACCGCCAAGAATATTCAATAGCGTCGACTTGCCGCTGCCGCTTTTGCCGAGTATAAATACCATACCGACATTGCCCAGCTCGAAGTTAACGTTTTTCAATGCGCGTACCTCGTGACCGGACTTTGAAACATACGTTTTACCGACATCTCTGAGTTTGATCATAACACTCTCCTATTTTAATTTTTATGCACCCGTTCTTCCGACATTTTTTTTCGAACAGTATTTCCTTTGCCCTAACGTCAAATTATTGAAATCACATTCTCCTGAGCAAACGCTCCCTTCCTGTTTACCGTCCGACAGCCAACCCACTACTTGAGCCATACAAGGACGTATGGAAGAATTTGCATGACGGTCGCCGTCGTATTTGTTGGTTCGGATACTCTGATGAATATCCGGCAAGTGAGAAAAAAATTAAGTACAAAATCAATTTTTTTCAAAAACTAAAAGGTGTGCCTTAAACACAAGACACACCGCTCGGTATCTCTTATGTTGTCGTACATTCTCCCAATGAAGAACAGAGATACACAAAGCCAAGTTTGTGATCTTCATTGGTTAATTATGTACGACACAATGATTGTATCATTTGTATACGATTTCGTCAATAGATAAAATGATTACATCAAACATTAACTATAAAATAACAGAACCGCATAAACGTACGCTCGCACATTAAGAAATCGACTGCAACTCATCGAATTGCAGTCGATTTACTCTCTTACATATCGTCGGATTTGCTGTCGACTTCCGCTTGAAGCTTTGCGACGAGATCGTCGAAACTCATTACGCCGAGATCGCCCTTCTTTCTGTTGCGGACGGCAACGACGCCGCGCTCCTTTTCCTTGTCGCCGAGTACCAACATATACGGGATCTTCTGCAACTGCGCCTCGCGTATACGGTAGCCCATCTTCTCGTTGCGATCGTCCACCTCGGCACGGAAACCCGCCGATACAAGTCTGTCGCAAACTTCGCGGGCGTAATCCGTCTGATTTTCGGAGATAGGTACAAGCTTGATCTGAACGGGGGCAAGCCACAAAGGAAATGCGCCCGCATAATGTTCCGTCAATATGGCGATAAAACGCTCGATACTGCCGAATACTACGCGGTGGATCATTACGGGACGATGTTTTTCGCCGTCCTGACCGACATATGTCAGGTCGAAACGCTCCGGCATCTGGAAGTCCAACTGAATGGTACCGCACTGCCATGTCCTACCCAGACTGTCTTCAAGGTGGAAGTCTATCTTCGGACCGTAAAACGCTCCGTCGCCCTCGTTGATTTCATAGGACTTGCCAAGCATTTCCAAGGCATTTTTCAGCGCGTCGGTAGCCGTCTCCCACTGTTCGTCGGTACCCATGCTGTCCTCCGGACGCGTGGACAATTCGAGATTGTACTTGAAGCCGAACACCTTGTAGAATTTGTCAATAAGGCGCACCACGCCCTCTATCTCTCCTTCTATTTGTTCCGGCGTCATAAAGATGTGCGCATCGTCCTGAGTGAAACATCTTACGCGCATAAGTCCGTGCAAAGCGCCCGACAGTTCGTGACGGTGTACAAGTCCGAGTTCCGCCATACGCTCAGGCAGATCTCTGTAACTGTGAGGCTTGCGCTTGTATACAAGCATACCTCCCGGGCAGTTCATCGGCTTGATAGCGTAATCATCGTCGTCTATCTTGACGACATACATATTGTCTTTGTAATGATCCCAATGTCCGCTGCGATGCCACAATTCCTGATTGAGGATCATCGGAGTCTTGATCTCCTGATATCCCGCTTTGCTATGTTCCTTCCGCCAGAAATCTTCGAGAATATTGCGCAACACCATCCCTTTGGGGAAGAAGAACGGAAAACCGGGTCCCTCGTCGAAAATATCGAACAGATCCAACTCTTTGCCGAGCCTTCTGTGGTCGCGGCGCTTGGCTTCTTCCATCCGAAGGAGGTAATCGTCCAATTCGGATTTCTTCTCAAATGCCGTACCGTAGATACGCGTAAGCATCTTGTTCTTGGTATCGCCGCGCCAATACGCGCCCGCTATGCTTGTCAGCTTGAACACTTTCAGCTTGCCCGTCGAACTCATATGGGGTCCGCGGCAAAGATCGACATAGTCGCCCTGACGGTAAAGGGATACCGTTTCCGCGTCCAACTCGGAGAGTATCTCGACCTTGTAGTTGTCACCGCGGCTGCGAAAATACTCTATCGCTTGCAGCCGAGGCATTTCCTCGCGGACGATGGGGATATTCTGAGCAACGATAGCGGACATTTCCTTCTCGATACGTTCGAGGTCCTCGGGAGCTATTACTGTTCCTTCAAAGTCGATATCGTAATAAAATCCGTTCTTGATAGCCGGTCCGATGGCGAACTTGGCATTCTTCCAGATATGAGAAATAGCTTGCGCCATCAAATGCGCGGTAGAATGTCTGAGTACTTCCAAACCATCTTCGTCTTTGAGAGTATACACCTTGAATTCGCAATCAGAATCTATGATATGCGACATATCGCATTTCACTCCGTTTACTTCCGCGCACACGGCGTTCCTCGCCAAACTTGCCGAAACGGATTCCGCCGCTTCCAGACAACTTATCGCTCTTTCAAATTGTTTTTCGCTGCCGTCGGGCAGCTTTACTTTTACATACATATCAGCCTCCTATTCTGTCGTAATAAAAAAATCCCTATAAGCCCAAGCTCATAAGGACGAAATAAATTTCCGCGGTTCCACCTTATTTTACGGCTATTGCCGTACACTCTTTTTGCCCCGTGTCGTGAGGCTCGCGCGCCAAGTCGAGCGGTATCTTGCAATTTCATTTGCGACGATCTCACCGTCTGTCGCTCTCTGTGAAACTACCTTTGCAAAACTTGTCTCAACCTATAACGTATTTATACTCAAATTGTAGTCCCGACAGAGCAATATGTCAACTATTTTTCATCAAATCAGACGCAAATTTTGTACGAAATTTCACAAAAATGCCTATTCACTTCACTTCGATATATCTTGCTTCAAAAAGCGAATTAAGCATTTTACGGAAATCGCCGTCGACCTGCCTGTTGTAATAAATGCGTATATTCTGCGGTTTGAGCCACATAATGTTAAGCATTATTTCTTCTTCGCAAGAGGCGCTCCTTGCCATTGACGAAACGGGCGTTATCACGCGATCCGAGGCGTCGTACAGTACAAAGTTTTCGCCGTCGACGGATACCGACAAGTTCTTGACCTTGCACGGACTCGACTCCGACAGATACTGTAAAAATTCCGTTATTAGCCGACTGTCCGCCAACACGAAAGAGTTGTCGCTTATCAACCTGATTATTTCTTTCCACTTCTTCTTGACGGCGTCCAAGCGGAAATTGTAGTAACCGTCGATACACATAGTTTTGTCCGCGTCCAACAGCCTCGAAACTATTTGTTTATCGTACTCGTTGTCGAATATACATATCGTATTGACAAGCACGTTCTGATAAAAGTCTTTTTGATCGATCCCGAGCAGATCGCGCACGAAAATATTTTTGTAACCGAGAGTCAACGTCTGCGAAACGGCGTCTGTAAGCGCGCGTTGTATCTGAAATCTGTAAGTATCCGCACACGCCAGAGAAAAATAATTGCGAAACTTCTCCTCCAACTCGCTTGTAAGACCGTCCACCTCGACGACGGCGGGTTCCAACCGAGCCTTTACATAGTCGAGAAGATATCCGTTTTCTTTTACCACGCTTACAGTTGCTTCGTACATAGTTGTAGTTTATGCAACTTGGACGAGTATTATTTGAAACCGACAAATATTGACCAATTACTTATAACGATATTTACGGTCCGATAACGGCGCCCGCCGATCAAGCTCCGCTTACACCATTCTGAGCGAATACGTCCATTGCTTATCCGCATCGCTCACGCGGTAACTGTCCCGCATCTTCTGCAACGCCTTGTTGTAAGCGAATTTGCTTACGATATTACGCGCCTCTCCCTCCATATAACTTACCGTTTCGTCGCGGCATTTGCACATAGCGGTCGCAAGCAGCCACGCAACGCCCATATCGACATAATATTGACCCCATTGGGCAATTTTGCTCAATTGCGCGAATATTTTGCCTATGTGTTCGCCGTCAAGATAGCCGCTCATAAGATTGACGATTCCGTAACGGCAAACAAAGGGTTTGTCGCTTGGCAGCATATCGCAAAAATATGCAAAATACAATTCTCGCTCCGACCGAGGAGGCTTTACCGTCGAGCTGTCGCACACTGCCCAATTCTCTATCGTCTGCACAAAAGCGTTGAGATGAACGATCTTTTCTGCGAATGGCAACTTGCAGGAAGCTACGACTATCCCCCGCAGCAAGTCCGCCTCGTAACAGTCGTGAACGGGAAAGCTCTCCGCTTCTTCCGTGGTGACGGACTTCGCCAAACGTCTCACAAACGGTATCGTGCAGCCTATCGTGCGCACGCCGCTGTTGACAATAACGTTATTGAATTGATTGTGCCTCTCATCGCTGTTCTGTTTCAGCGCGTCCAATAACTGACTGTAATTCATAATACACTTTGTAAACAAAATCCGAACACACCTCGGCATGTTCGGACAAATAATTTTATTGAAAGCTTACTTGGTTTGCTCTTCGATATATTTGACGATGGCTCCGACGGTAACGAGGTCGTTTGCTGCCTCGTCGGGGACGGTAATACCGAAGTTATCTTCAAGGGACATAAGCAGCTCCACCATATCGAGGCTATCGGCGCCGAGGTCCTGAACTATATTGGATTCCATCGTTATTTTGCTCGGATCGTCGATATTGAGAGATTCCGCAAGAAGTTTTTGCACTTTTTCAAAAATCATTGTTATATCCTCCTATATAGAATATAGTATAATACACTTTTAATAATCTTTCAAGCATTTTGACAGATTTTATGTCGGATACATACAATTTAGTATGAAATGCTGTGGCTCGGGACGATTTGTAAACGAACAAACATATATAGACACCGTGTGTTGCGCGAAGAAAAACAACAATTGCCGCGCCAAACCTTCGTGCCGTTACGGTCACAGTCTCGAATATTGTTACCGCTGCCCGCGAGGAAAATTTACTTTGCATTGCGACGACCGCTCGGCAGGTATATCGTTGGAATTGGACAAAACTCCGCCGCACAAATGAAAAAGCCGCCGCATTGCTTTGCGACAGCCCTTTTGCTTACAGATCGTCCGCGTCTTGGACAGGCTCTGCATATTTACCCCAATCTATGGGGTTTCCCGTGTAGCTCCCTTGTGGGTCGCCTTCCTCTTCCTGAGAAGAGGACTTGCTGTTGCGCTTGCTTCCGCCGCAGCAATCGGAGCTTTTGTTGCTCTTGCTGTTGGAACAATCGCTTGTCTTGGTGTTCTTGGCGGATTTGTTGACAGTGTTCTTTGTAGATTTCATTTTTTTTCTACCTCCTGTTGAAAGTTTGCCCAACGGCGAACAAATTATACGCTCCGCACACGATAAAACGCAGATATGCCTATGCCGACGGCGTTTCTCGTCGCACATAACATAACTATGTACTCTCCCCCGCGGCGACATATCAAATAAAGCCACGTCGACATAATTCCCTTTAATATAAAATATTTCACTTATATTTAATGTTTGAAATCCTTGCAATAATCTTAAAAACATTATAAAATAAGGTTATGATTGATTCTTTGAACAATGTGGAATTGGGATTGCATTCCAAGAAATACAAAAAAATTTTGCTCGACATAATAAACGAATACAACTCAAACGGAAAGAAAACGGTACTTATTACTTGCGATACGTTTTTCCCCACCATTGACGGCGTCGTAATGGTAATGGATAACTATGCGCGCAGATTATCCTCGAAAATGAATGTAATGATGCTCGTCCCCGACTACAAAGGAAAAGTATGTATGAAAGGCTATCCCGTCATCGGCGTCAACGCAGGATATTCCACCAAGCTGCACAATCAAGTGCCGTTGCCTATGTTCCATGTAAGTTTCCGACGTTTTCTGCGTAAACTGCGAATAGACATAATACACTGCCACTCTCCTTTTACCGTGAGCCGTGTGGCAATGGATCTGCACCGCAAGCGCAATATCCCGCTCGTAAATACTTTCCACAGTCAATATAAGCAAGACTTTGAAAAGGACGCAAAAGTATTTGTACCTATATTGATGAAATATATTATGCGTTGTTACAACAGCAGCAACGAAGTGTGGACTATGCATTCGGCAAGCCGCGACACGCTTATCGACTATGGGTACAAGGGATCTGTCAGATTGATACCCAACGGCACAAGCATATCTCCCTCCGCCGATTATCAAGCGGAGCGCAAAGCGGCTCGGGATAAATACGGAGTTGACGACGACACCATACTGCTTATTTTTGTCGGCAGATTGGTTACGCAAAAGAACATTCTGTTTATTGCCGACGTCCTTGCAAAACTAAGAGATCGCGGCTTAAACTTCAAAATGCTGTTTGCGGGAGAAGGTCCCGACCGCGGCAAATTGGAGGATAAGATCATCTCCGACGGACTGTCCGAACGGGTATCGCTTCTCGGGCAATTGAACCGTGATGAGATCACCGATCTGTATGCGGCGGCGGATTTGTTTTTGTTTCCGAGTCTGTATGACGTATCCTCTCTCGTACAAGTCGAAGCGGCTTCGCGCTACACTCCTACCGTATTTGCCAAAGGAAGCGTTACGTCCTGCACGGTAACGGACGGAGTAAACGGATACGTCTTTGACGCAGAAGCAGACGCTTATGCCGACGGAGTATACAACGCATTGCAAGACAAAGAGCGGCTTTTGCAGATAGGACAGAACGCATTTCGCGATTTGTATATCACCTGGGACGAAATCGTCGACAAAGTGTACAACAGGTATATGGAATTGATTGAAAGTAATGCCCAAGTCACGACGAAAAAGAACACGTAAGAGCGAATTGCCGATCAAAGGCTGACAAATAGCTATCACGCTGTTGCAAACAGTGATAAAGCCGCAGACCGAAAGGAAAATCCTATCCAGGGATTGTGCAAACCGTTTACGGTGATAACCGACGAATAAATCGGCAGCAAATTACCGCGTATACCGTTGCTGCAAACCGTAACATTGCACCGCTACGCAAAAACTCGGATTTTCGCTTATATCTTATCCGAACAAGAACAACGTTAAAGTTCATGAATCGAGCGAAAAAAAACAGGTTCTGTGAAAAATATCGAAGTATAGAAGTGAATGAAATAAAGAAGCCGACTTCCGTATTAAAGCGGAATTTGAGCGCGCGGAGATACGCGTGTCGCGCATAGCAGCGAATAAAGCGAAAATTCCGTTGCAAGCGGCGACCTGCGCGGCGCTTGCAGCCCTTGCGGGGGACGCAGGGGAAAGCTGCTCCCCGGCGAAAGTACAAATAATGCAAGCCGAAGTGTCTTCGGCTTCCTCAGTAGTCCGACCACGTCTGCGCTCGCGCCCCGTCAGGGGTCGGTTGCGCAGTCAACCGTACAGACGTGCGTTTGGTCGGCGGCTCTAATGGCATAATGTTGGGGTAAAGCAGGCTTATTTTTATTTATGTTTTCTTCCACCCCAACATTTGACATATAGCCAAAAAACATAGCAGAATACGACGTCAAATTGACAAGCGTATTCTGCTTTTTCATAGTATTACAAATAAAAATCTTCAATAAATTCTTTACGAATTTATGCTATTAGGCGAACACCTGTATATATACGCAAATTTTCAACGCTATCGCGGGGCAGAAATCTACACTATGCCTGCTTTCTTTTGGTGCAGTCTGTCCGATATTTTTATGACGACCGTCACGACCGCGCCAAGCAGCAAATATGCATAGAAACTGAAAATACGCCACACCATCATACAAGTAAAACTTGCGCCCGCAACCGTGACGAGAACTTTTCGGAACAAACCGTAGAACGTTCCGTCCGCCGCGCCCGAATTGCCCGGAGTGGGGATAAACGTTATCGCGCAGTAAACGAAGAATGTTATTCTCGTAACTTGGAACCACAGCTCCCACGACGGCGTCCAACCGTATACCGCCAAAGCGTCGGGGAAAAGTAACAATGCAAAATACGGCATCGAGCATTGCGCTATATTGTATAACAAAGCAAACAGGGACCCCATTATCAAGATACGCTTGGATTGGAAGATTATCGCCATATTCTTTTTGTTGTTATCCAATGCCGCATTGCCTTTTTTTATCCATTTGTCGGGATTTTTGCATATTTTAAGCTTTGCAAGCACATTGACGCCCCAACCGATAACTTTGTAACCTGCTCGCGGAAAAAAGGAGAAAACGACCAGAAACAACGGAACCGCAATATAAAATACCGCGCCGAAGTATGCGACGATTTGAATCGAAAGCGGAACGATCTCGGTAGGAACTCCCACGCAAAACGACACTATCGCGCAGATCACAAAGGTAAATTGCGTCAAAAACAGCGATCCGATAGGTATAGCTCCGGCGGGTCCTCCGGGGACGCCGTGCTTTGCAAGATAATATATCTGGAAAGGTTGTCCGCCCGATCCGAGCGGAGTAACATAATCGTAAAATTTGCCCAATGTCGCGCAATTGAATGCCGTCCCCAACATACATTTGTGCGTGGTCTTGTGTATCATAAAAAAGAGTTTCAGCGTTTCCATCAATATCGTCGCAAAAAACAGACCCGCCAGCGCCAATAAATAATACCAACGGCTGCCGATAAGTTGGAAAATTCTGCCTATATCGACGTCCTCGCCCGAAAAATCTTTTACCGCGGTATATACAATTATCGCTACGATTATAGCAATAAACGCCGCTGTCGCAAGCGTCTTCCATATCTTTTTCTTACGCGTGCTTTTCTCGTCGGGCTGCCGATCGGCGTCCGCGGAAACAGGCGGCACTTGTTCGGGTGAAATATCCGCATTGATTTCGTTTGTTTCTTTGTTCATTGTACTAATTTTAACTTAATATTTAACCTTTGTCAAATATAACACACCTCATTCGTATAATTTACAAAATATCGAAAAATATAACAAAATACACATCCTAAAAAATGCACCGCCAAAAGTTTTCGACCAATGGGGTGCATTTCAAGTTAAAAAGTCTGTTTATTCAAAAATCGTCAACCCTTCATCTTACGAAGAAACGGGGGTATCGAAGGATCGCCGTCTACGGACACGTTGCCCGAAATCGTCGGAGAAGGTTGTTCTCTTGTCTGACGCGGTTGCTGAGCATAGGGATTGCTCTGCGGAACGGTATCGCGCACGGGTTCGGGATTGGCAAGAGGATTGCCTACGGCAGGCTGATTGACCGCGTTGCTGCGCTGTATGTTGGTGGCGGCGACGTGCGTAGCCGCTTCACTGCTGAAAAAAGCCGCCTTTCCGTCGCTCTTGCCGGAAAATCCCGTCGCGATCAACGTCACTTGAACTTCATCCTTCATTTCCTCATCAAATCCGACGCCGAACAACACGTTTGCGTCGGGCGAAATTACCTGTCGTACAAGATCCACGCCCGTGGTGACTTCATCCAACGACAGATCTTCGCCTCCGCGGAAGTTGACTATAAGACTCGAAGCGCCTTGAATTGTGGTTTCCAACAGTGGAGAATATACCGCCTTGCGAATAGCGTCGATGGTCTTGTTCTTACCCTTTCCTTCGCCGACGCCCATATGCGCCATACCGCTGTTGCGCATCACGCACTTGATATCGGCGAGGTCGAGATTGATCCTGCCATCCTGAACTACTATGTCGGTAATTCCGCGAATGCCTTGCAGAAGAATTTCGTCCGCCTTGGCAAAAGCGTCCATAATGGAGAAATTCTTGTCGCGGTTGAGCCTCTCATTCTGCACAATTACAAGCGAATCGACGTTGCCTTTGAGGTTTTCTATACCCAATTCCGCATTTTTCATACGTCTGACGCCTTCGAAATTGAAAGGTTTGGTAACTACCGCGATAGTCAGGATTTCCAATTCCTTGGCTATTTGCGCAACTACGGGAGCCGCGCCCGTGCCCGTTCCGCCGCCCATACCGGCAGCGATAAACAGAAGGTCAACTCCCTGCAACGCATTCTGAATTGCTTCTTGGCTTTCCAAAGCGGCTGCCTTGCCGACTTCGGGATTGGCGCCCGCGCCTAAACCCTTGGTGAGTTTTTCTCCGATCGCCATTTTCTTTGCGGAAAGCTTGGAAAGCGCTTGCTGATCGGTGTTGAGGGCAAGGTACTCCACGTTGCGGATACCCGCTTTCATCATGCTGTTGACGGCGTTGCCTCCGCCTCCGCCGACGCCTACTATCAAAATTCTGGCGATTCCGCCGTTGTCATTGTAATCCATTAGTTATCTCCTTTGCGCAAATTTCTGAGTGTGGCGAGCAAACCGCCGCTGCTTTTGTTGTCGCGGATTGCTTCGTAAATCAAGCCATATCCGGATGTGTATTCGTTTCTGTTCGTCTGCGGATTGACGCTGTTGTAGAGTCTTACGGGTTTTTGCAAGGCTTGCGCCATAGCGTCAACGCCGCCGCGCAGATATGCCAATCCTCCGCCCGTGAGAATTATCGGCGTATCGGAAGGTATCTGCCTTTCGCACATGGAAAAGCTGCGCATTACATACTCCGCAACTTGTCCGATGCGTGCCTTTATAACTTCGTTTGTTTGCAGTGCGTCTACCATACGTCCGTTGATGGTATAGGCGTCGCCCGGCTTTACTTCGAGATTGAGATTGACCTTTTCCAAAATGGTCATTGCGAAATTGAAATCGCACCCGAGTACCTGACACAAATCTCCCGCGAAGTACCCCGATCCCAACGCAAACGTACGTTGGAACATTACTCCGTTGCCGCCGCACAATACCACGTTGGTGGTTATGTGCCCCACGTCGATAATGATGGAGTAGCCGCTTTTAAGCATGGAGTTGGCAACATATATGGCTTGCGCCTCGCACCCGTTGACGTAATGAACCTTGCCGATCCCCTTCTCCAACAAAATAGGCGCAACGGTATTGCGAAAATATTTCTTCATAAAGGAGAAGGAAACCAACCCCGTAAGTTTGTTGCCTATCGATCCGACAGCGTCGTCGGTGCGTATTATTCCGTCAACGAGATAGAACACGGGGCGACCCGTCAGCGGAATGTAATCTTCCGACGTTTTGTAGATATCGGCTTTACGGACTATTTCGTCGACATCCTCGCTGTCCATCTTTTTCTTGGAATGAAACGTCAAAGAAGCCTCGCTTGTTACCAACGCGCAAAAAGCGCCCGGTACTCCGACGTAAATCTCTTTGATCGGACATTTCATTTTGCTTTCGACTTGGCTGATAGCTTGCGTTATGGCGCTGTCCAGAAGATTCGGTTCGTACCACTCGTTATCGTCAAAGCCGCTGTAAGAAGCCTGCCCTACCGCCTTGATGACAAAGTCGCCGTTATCCGATACCTTCGAAGCCGCCATACAGGTAATCTTACCCGAGCCGAAATCCAAAATTGTTACAAAATTGTTTTTCATACTCTTCCTCTGTATTTCCTTGTTGTTATTTGGAAGGCGTCGTTATTCTGCCGTTTTTGTATACCGTTATGGTATAGTCGTCATTTTGCAAATCGAAATGACCGTTGTAGTACACTCCGAATGCCTTGATAAGTCTCGTACTTAGATCGACATCGGGGGACTGCACGACTATCTTGCCGTGTAACTTCGGTCTTATCACCAAGCTGCCGTCGGAGTCGAACCCGAATACGTCTTTTGCGCCGAGGATCTGCTCCATATCGGGGATTTCCACATAACATTGCCAAGTGGCAAGGATAGCGTCCAATACATAGTCGAGGCGTTTATTGCTTTCTTCCGACTCAAATTTCAACTCTTTTCCGACGGTTTTATCGGACACGTCGATAGTTTGAAATGCCGACGAAATGTCTATCACATTATCCTCGCTCGGCACTTCGGTCACAAATCCGAAGCAATCGACGTATATGGGTCCGTCGGCGCTGCTGAACTTGGCAACGGCAGCACGTCTTACAAAGTGAACCTCCACTACGTTGGGAAAGTGCTTGACTATTGTAAAAGCATGCCACTCGGGATAAGTTACGTTCAACTCCGCCATCATATTGTTTTTTGACAAAAACACTATGCTTTTACCCTTGTACGCGGCAGTTATCGCGTCGGGAGCCAATCCGTCATCTGGTGCGGCGATCTGTTTTCCGTCAAATCCGTGATAAACGATACGCACCTCTTTTACTGTCAGAACGGCGGCAAGCACGACGATCAGCACAATAACAACGGCGACGACCATCAGCGAGATGAGAAGTTTTTTACTCTTCACTTGTAACTCCATTTGTTGCAAATGTTGACAAGCAACTGAATTTGCACCGATTATAATTAATTAAATTATACAACTTGCGCGCGTTTAAGTCAATGAAAAAGTTTAACAAATAATTATAATATTTGAGTTTATTTTTTATTTTTAATTGCGTCTTCGGGCGGATGGAGCGTACAGGATAGAAGAAGCCTTGTTCAGGCTTCCTTACAGACGATATCCGCTCCCAACTTATTGAAATCGAGCGCCAAGTCCGCATATCCTCTGTCGATATGCTCCACTCCGCGAACGGTGCTTGTTCCGTCGGAAGCAAGCGCCGCAATCACCAATCCCGCACCGCCGCGTAAGTCGCTTGCAACTACGTCCGCCCCGTGCAAAGACTTTCCGGCAACGGTTGCGGTATTTCCCGACACGACGATATCTGCGCCCATCTTGTGCAGCTCCGCCGCGTTGTGAGCGAGTCTGTTTTCAAACAGAGTCTCGCGTATGATCGTCTTTCCGCGAGAACAAGCAGCCAAGCTCAACATAAGCGATTGCATATCCGTCGGAAACAGAGGGTACGGCGCCGTGACTATTTCGCCGTATCCGCAGGGTATTTCGGGAGCAGACAGACGTATCGCGTCACCGTAACAACGAACGGAACAATGCGGTTGCAACACATCCAGAAACGCGCGCAGATGATCGGGGCGGCAATGAGTCAGCGTAACCTCTCCTCGCGTAGCGACGGCGGCAGACAAATATGTGGCGGCGACGATCCTGTCCGGTATAATTGCGAAATCGGCGCCGTGCAGTTTTCTCACGCCTTCCACCGAAATAGTATCCGTGCCGATACCGCTTATTCTGGCGCCCATACGCACCAGCATCTGCTCCAATGCAACTACTTCCGGTTCTATTGCAACGTTTCTCAAAACGCTGTTGCCGCGAGCCAATACGCTTGCGCATAGCAGATTCTCCGTAGCGCCCACGCTGGCAAATCGCAGTTTATAGTCGGTTCCGACGGGGATTCCCGCACAACTTACCATATCGCTTTCGTACAGGACATCGATACCCATAGCTTGCAACCCGTCGAGATGTATGTCCATCGGTCGGGCGCCTATCGCACATCCGCCGGGCAATGGCAACGCTATCCTGTGATAATGCGCGATCGAACTACCCAATACCAATGCCGAACCGCGAAGCAGCGTCGCATAAGCGCTCGGCGCGCAAACGGAACCGAGTTCGCCCTTAACAGACAATGTGTCGCCGTTTCTTACGATGACTTTGCCCATAGATTGTAAAAGTTTAATCATATTGGAAACGTCGACGATATTCGGGCAATTGAATAATATCACCTCGTCGTCCGTCAGCACGGTAGCGCCGAGCAATGCCAATGCGCAATTTTTTGCTCCGTAAACGGGCAGTTCTCCGCGCAATGTTTTTCCGCCGTTTATTATGTACTCCACACTGTACCTCCCAATCCGTTGTCGTAAACTTTCTTCGACAGATTAAGCAATATCCCCATCGCCGTCATAAACACCACGAGCGACGTGCCTCCGTAACTTATAAAGGGCAAAGGCAATCCCGTGGGCGGGATACTGCCCGTCACTACGGCGAAATTGAGCAGCGACTGCACCGCGACGACGGCGGATATACCTCCCGCAAGGTAACAGCTGAATTTATCTTTGCTGTTGATCGCAATGCGTACGCCGCGCAAAATGACCACGGCGTACAAGGCAAAAATACATAAACAGCCGATCAATCCCGTTTCTTCGCCAATTACCGACAGTATGAAATCGCTTTCCGCAAAGGGCAAAAAACGATATTTTTGTCTACTGTTGAACAGTCCGACGCCGAACCAACCGCCGCTGCCCAACGCATACAAAGACTGTATTAGCTGATACCCTTCATCCTTCGGCGAAGCCCACGGATCTATGAAAGCAAGCAGCCTTTGCAGGCGGTAAGGTTCCACTATTATCAGCAGCGGCACCGCAAGAGCGATCGGCACCAACATCAGCAGAAAATACTTCCACTTCATTCCACCGAGAAAGAGCATTATTATCATCAACAGCGCCATACACATCGTAATGGACATATTCGGTTCGGCGATTATAAGCGCGCAAAAAAGTATGCCCACGCCGATAGGCAACAAACACCAACGCAACTTGGACATATCGAACCGCGACATACACACGGCGCAGAACAGCACAAAGGCGAATTTAGCTATTTCCGAAGGTTGCATAGAAAAACTGCCGACGCCGATCCATCTGCGCGCGCCGTAATTCTCGATACCTATACCGGGGACAAATACGAGGATCAACAGAATAGTTGCGACTACCACGCCGACAATCCACATCTTCCTGACAAAATCGAGATTTATACGGATCGCCACCAACATCGCCGCCAACCCCACTGCGGCGCCCAACGCTTGCTTGGAGAGAAAAAAATATTTGTTGCCGTAAGTCAGTTGCGCAGAGTAACATCCGGCGCTGTAAACAAACAGCAATCCGAGCGCCACAAGCGCAAGCACCGCCGCAAACAATATGTAATCAATTTTTTGAATTTTCAATTCCGATTTCCTTTACGATTTTTTTGAAGTATTCTCCTCTCTCTTCAAATCCGCCGAACTTGTCGAAGCTGGCGCATGCATTGGACATAAGGACAAGGCCTCCGCAAGGTTGCATACTGTGAAAACAGAACCGTATCGCCTCGTCGTATTCGTCGAAAATTTTCACGCCGATACCGTATCTTGCCGCGCTTTCTTTTATCGCATTTGCAGTCTGACCCACGGCGGCTACTTGCAAAACATTTGAAGGCAAATGGAAAAAGATCGAGTCAAAACTCTCTCCCTTGTCCGAACCGCCCATTATCAACGCGAGAGGCTCGGAAAAACATCCGAGCGCGCTTGCCGTCGCGTGGACGTTGGTGGCTTTGCTGTCGTCTATAAACGTCACGCCGTCGATGCTATCCGTCCGTTGCAGTCTGTGCGGCAGGAAAACAAAATTTTTCAATGATTGCATAGCGTCATTCGGCGACACCCCGACGCACGCGCAGGCAAGGATCGCCGCAAGAGCGTTGGAAATATCGTGCCCGACAAAACGCTGAGAAAACAACGAGTCGATATGTATCTCGCGACCGTCGCCGCGAACCGTAACGCCGCTTCCGTCGATAAAACAGTTTGCGCGAGGATTATCGCAAGAATAATAAAGTTTCGCACATCGGCAATCATCCGACATAGCTGCCGCCGCGGCGTCATCCATATTGAAAAGGGCGTAACCGTCGATTTGACGGATAAAATTGTTCTGTTTCGCCTTGCGATAATTTTCAAAACTGCCGTGCCAATTGATATGATCCGGCGCAAGATTGGTAAGCACGCTTACATAAGGAGAAAACGTCCGACACCTTTCAAGTTGAAAACTCGAACTCTCCAACACTACCGTTTCATCGCAGTCTACATCCAGGACCTGCTCCGAAAAGGGGATTCCTCCATTGCCCAACAACCTCGATTTACGTCCGCAATCTGTAAGGATACGATAGATCATTTCGCAGGTGGTCGTCTTGCCGTTGGTTCCCGTTACGGAAATGCACCTGCCCCTACACAACCAAGAACACAGTTCGAGTTCCGCAACCAGACAAGCGCCGCATTTTTCCGCTTCCGCAAGTCCGTGCGCATTCGGAGGCACCCCGGGGCTTAACAGAACAATACTTGACGAAGAGAAACCGCCGTCGCCGTAAAAACCGTGCAAATCGTCGTACACAACCGAGTTTTTATGCAATTTTTCCAACAATTTGACGATAGAACGCCCTGTTTTACCGCTTCCGTATACTACTATGTCTGACATATTATTCTCCAAAACACATTAAAACGAAAGTAATACAAACCGTGATGACGCTGTATAACACGCAGATTCGAGTTTCGCTCCAATGTTTCTTCTGCAAATGATGATGAAATGGCGCCATAAGAAATATCCTTTTGCCCTTGGTTGCTTTGAAGTAAACGACCTGCATAATTACCGATACGCTGGATACGACAAACATCAGCCCGACCATCGGAATAAAGAGGCTCATTCGCGTAAAGATGGCGACGCAAGCCACCATTGCTCCGAGAGCAAGCGATCCGGTATCACCCATAAATACCTTGGCGTCGTTGCTGTTGAAGAGCAAAAAGGCGGCAAGCGCTCCTATTGAAATGTAACACAACGTTACTATGTCGTTTGTCTGTCTGTAAGCCAATGTGTCTCCCATAGCGTCCAGAAGGCGCTTCTCCCTGTTAAGCAGAGCGATCATTCCTGCGAGAAAACATATTGTCGTACTTGTCGCCAATCCGTCTATCCCGTCCGTCAGATTGACGCTGTTGGTACACGCCAAATAAATAAAAATCACCAACGGAATTATCCAAAATCCGATATTGACCGTGATATCCGTAAAAGGAATACGGAGCTTGTCCCCGATAGAGACCTCGCCGCGAACGAAGATCGATACCAATACGGCTATGGCAAGCTGAACAATAATCTTCTGATAAGCGTGCAAGCCCATATTTCTTTTGTATCTGATCTTGATGAAGTCGTCCAAAAATCCCACCACCCCGTACGCAAAGAAAACCGCCACGGTCACGGCAGTCGCGCGGTTGGACCAATTGCAGAAAATCGCGCTGAGTAAAGTTATGGTAATTATAAAGGCTATCCCGCCCATAGTCGGAGTACCGCGCTTCGAACTGTGTTCCGTAACATATTCGAGAATTTCCTGCCCCGCTTTGAGTTTCTTCAACAAAGGCAACAACATACCGCACAGCAGTACGCACACGGCAAAAGCGCACAAAAAAGATATTTGCTGCATAATTCTCCTTTTGTTCTGGTTTTATGTATTTACTCTACGCGCAAAAGATTTCGCACTACGTCCACATCGGAATAAGGAAACTTTCTGCCGCGAATTTCCTGATATTCCTCCGCGCCCTTTCCGAGTATCGCCACAGTGTCATCGCCTGTCGCGACGGACAAGGCATACTCCGTTGCCTGCGAACGATTCAAAATTATTTTGTACTTGCAGGTAAGCGCTTCCGAGACATCTCTTGCAATGAGTTTCGGATCCTCGAACCGCGGATTGTCGTTGGTCAGCACGGCGAAATCGGCATATCGGGAGACAGTTTGCGCCATCAAAGGCCGCTTGAATTTATCCCTGTTGCCGCCGCATCCGAATACGACGATCAACTTGCCGTCACACGTCCTTTTGAGAAAGTCAAGTATATTCTGCACTCCGTCGGGAGTATGAGCGAAATCCACCACTATGCGTGCCCCGTCCGATCGGACGATAGTTTCGTTGCGACCGCTTACGCACCGAACCTCGGCTATGGCGGAAACGACGGTATCCACATCCACACCCAATACCGAGGCGCAAGTCGCCGCCGCCAGCGTGTTGTAGACATTGAATATACCCGCCAAATGCGTCGTCACAAGCGCCTGTTGTCCGAAAAGTTCCACTCTGTACACAGATTGTTCTTTCCCTATCTTCACATCTCGCGCGGTCACGTCGGCGTCGCTGTTTATACCGTAAGTTGCGGAGGGTACCGATTCGGCTATCTCGCGTCCAAGATCGTCGTCGGCGTTCGTTACCGCATTGCGGACATAGCTCGGCGAGAAAAAGCTTTTTTTGACGGCGCGGTAATTGTCCATCGTTCGGAAAAAATCCAGATGGTCTTGCGAAAAATTGGTAAATACTGCGACCTCGGAGCGGATACCGAGCATTTTTCGCAAGGCGATCGCGTGCGCGGAAACTTCCATAATCACGATATCCACTTTGTTAAGGTACATCTGTCTCAACCATCGGTGAAGCTCTATCGGATCGGGAGTGGTCAATCCGCTCGGATACCTCTGCCCGTTGAAAAATATGCCGTTTGTTCCTATGACCGCCGTCTTATAACCCGCCTTGGACAGAATACTCTCCAACACATAGGAAGTAGATGTTTTGCCGTTCGTCCCCACAATAGAAATTATCTTCATTTTGTCGGCGCAACATCCGTAAAAATTTTTAGCCGCGACGCTCATTACTGCGCGCACATCCTCCACGATTATCTGCAACGCCTGCGTTTCCAACGGACGCTCGCAAACTACGGCAGCCGCCCCGTCGCCTATTGCTTTACGAAAAAAATCGTGTCCGTCGAAGCGAGTTCCTTTCACGCAAAAGAACAAAGAGCCGTTTCTGACCTTGGAAGTATCGCAGGCAAGCGAAGAAATGTCGGGATTTCCGTCGCCTATCGTTTGATAGCTTACTCCGTTTAGTATTTGTTGAAGATACATTTTCTACTCCGTAAAAAATAATCCGTACAAAGTCATTGTACAGATTATTTTATTTAATATAGACGTATTTTATGATTGAGCGATATGCAAGCTATTCCAACGGGGCAATATTCTTGTAATTTATTATCTCCCGAAATATCAACCCCGCATAAGGTGCGGCTACCACGGAGCCGTAACTCTGTCCCTGCGGTTCGTCCACTATCATCAATACCAGGTATTTCGGACTGCTCGCGGGAAAGAAACCTACAAACGAGGACACATATTTGCCCGTAGCCAAAGCTCCGTTGACAAACTTCTGCGCGGTCCCCGTTTTGCCTCCGACCTGATACCCCTCTATTTTTGCATGCTTTCCGCCACCCTCATCCACTACGCGTTTGAGCATTGCCGCTATCTGCTTGCTTGTTTCTTCGCTTATTGCCCTGTTGACTACCGTCGGCGTAAAGCGTTTTACCGTTTGTCCCGAGATGGGGTCGGAAATTTCCTTTACCAGATACGGTTTCATAAGCAATCCTCCGTTTACGGCGGCTGCCGTCGCCATACATAACTGCAAAGGCGTAACGGCGATTGTTTGTCCGAAGCCTATACGGGCGAGATCTCCGTTTGTCACGGCGCTTTCCGGTACAAGAATGCCCGCCTGTTCACCCGTAAAGTCAATACCCGTCGCCTTGCCGTAACCGAATTTTTCCAAATAATCATAAACGGTAGATTTGCCCAATGATAAGGCGATATCGGTAAAAATGGGGTTGCAACTGTTGTTCAAAGCGTCGGAAAGCGTCTGATTGGAATGTTTTCCGTTGGCGTGCTTGGTCCAACAGCTGATTTTCGACCCGTCTATTATTCTTATCCCGGACGAATTGGTAAATATATGTTCCGCGGAAAACGCCTTGGGATTACCTTTGCGATATTCTTCCAGACATGCCGACGCGGTAAGTATCTTGAAGGTAGAACCCGGTTCGTAAACGTCCGTCAACAGGGTGTTCTTGGAATATTTCATCAAGTATTCTATATTGTCGCGCGGCAGATTGTTGAGATCGACGCCGGGTTTTGACGCCATTGCAAGTATCTCGCCCGTAACTACGTCCAACACGATACATCGAGCCGCTTGCGGATTCTGCTGATACATCGCAAGCTCCAATACGTTTTCCGCTACGGCTTGTATCACGGCGTCTATCGTAAGTGTCACCGTCAACCCGTTTACCGCAGGGATATATGTCGTGGAACCGTTGTCCAATTCGTCTCCCACGAGATCCGACTCCGTCAGCAAAGTTCCGTTAAGTCCCTGCAAATATTTGTCATAATAGGCTTCTATTCCCGTCTGACCGATACCGTCGCCCGAGACAAACCCCAATACCTGCGAAAGAAAATCTCCATAGACATAACTTCTCAGCCCCTCTGACGCCAAATATACGCCTTTAAGATTGCAGCTTCGTATTTTTTCCGCAACGTCGGCATCTACCTGACGCTTGATCGTCACTTCGGAGACGCCTCTTTTGGTAAGTTTGCCAAGTAGCGTATCGTAACTTATGTCGAGGATATTCGACAGTATCTCCGCCGAATACTCGGCGTTTTCAACGCTTTGCGGACGAGCATATACGCTGTAACCCGTTTCGGTAGTGGCAAGCAGACTGCCGTTGGTATCCACTATATCGCCGCGATAAGCTCGTATAGGCAGATCTCTCTGCCACTGTTCGCCTGCCCTCGCTTGCAAGTTTTTACCCCAAATTACTTGTATATACGCCAAACGCAAAAATATGACTCCGAACAAAAAAATTGCCGCCACCAAAAGTGACAGCAATCTTCTCTTTGTTATATAGTAATTGTTTTGCAAATCAGCCCCCGAATACGTTGCTTAACCAATCGCACAACGAATCGAACCAATTGGACTCGACGGAGAAATTTTGTGCGGGTCTTGTCTCCAACTCGGAATAGGTCATTGTGTTAGAACGCGAAGCGTCTACATAACCCAACTCAGTGGCACGTCTGTCCAACTCTTCGAAATCCTCGACCTGCGACTGAACGGTCAGTTCCTCGATCGACGAAGACAACTCGCTATAATCGGAATTGCTCAACATTGCCGCGCCGAACGTCCCCGTAACGGATACTCCGCAGAGAGTGACGGCAACAATGAGCGCCAACACTATTATCGTATAGCTTGCTATCATTACCTTGTCCTTTGTGGAGAGTCTGGACGCCGTGCGTGTCTTTTCGGGTGAATAATCGCGTTGGTAAGTCATATTCAACGTCTGCGCAGAAGGCATAAGTTCGGGCGAATTGGACTTCTGATCCACCTCCGCCGTCGAACTGATGGCGCCGAGCTTTTGTTGAATTAATGAAAGCGAAAACTCCTGACTATCCGTGTTGTCCTGAGTGTAAGAATTTGCCGCATAAGAAGGCTTTACGTCTGCGTAAACGTCCTGTTGCGGTTGTTGATATCCTATTTCATTGTTCCATTGCATTATATTCACCACCTTGCGATATAATTACTTCTTTACAAATACTCTGAGTTTGGCGCTCTTGGAACGGGGATTGCTCTGTTGTTCCGACGCCGAAGGTTCAACGGGTTTCTTAAACAGCGGCGCGCCTTTGCTTCGATGATTGCACACGCACTTTGGAAAATATGGCGGACATATACAGTCGGTCGCGAAATCCGCAAAGCTTTGTTTTACTATCCTGTCTTCGAGGCTGTGGAACGTGATCACGGCAAGCCGCCCGTTACTGTTGAGTCTGTCAACGGCGTCGGACAAAAACTTGTCTATACCGTCGAGTTCGTTATTGACCTCTATACGCAACGCCTGAAAGGTACGTTTCGCGGGATGACCGCTTTTCTTCCTCGTACAATGCGGGACGGACTCTTCTATTATCTTTACAAGCTGTCCGCAAGTTGCGAGGGGTTGCTTCTGTCTTTCCGCCACGATGTTGCGAGCGATAGATTTGGCGAATTTTTCCTCTCCGTACTCTCTTATCAGTCGGCAAAGCTCGCTTTCGGAATAGTTGTTTACCACATCCGCTGCCGTGAGCTTTTGAGTGGCGTCCATACGCATATCCAACGGAGCGTTGTCTGCCATATAAGAAAAGCCTCTGTCGAAATTAGTGATCTGAAACGAACTCACTCCTAAATCGGCGATTATACCGTCCACTTTGCCTATCCCCAACTCGTCAAGCACATCGTTCAGCCTCTTGAAATCGGTGTGTACCAACTTGACGTTGCCCTTGGTAAGCCGTTCGCGGCACGCTGCGATCGCGTCGTTGTCTTTGTCCATTGCGACAAGCAATCCGTTATCGAGCTTGTCCAAAATCGCGGACGAGTGTCCGCCGCCGCCTGCGGTACAATCCACATATATGCCGTCCGGCTGTACGTTCAGCGCGTCTATCAATTCGCGCAAAAGCACGGGTATGTGTTCGAAAATCATTGTTTATGCAAAGCTTCGTCCAGCTTCATATACAGTTGGTTATAGGCTTCGGGAGTTTCTTCCTTCTTTTTGCGGCGAATAATATACCGTTCTTCGCTCCAAATCTCAACTCTGTTCATAACGCCTATAATGCGGACGTCCTTGTCAATATGCGCCAATTCGAGCAATTCGCTCGGCAACATAAATCTGCCCTGCGAGTCCGCTTCCACCGTCGCAGCCATTTCCGACAGACTTCTGATAGTCTCCGCGTTGTACGCGCTGAACTCTCCGAGTTCCGTTACGGCTTTGATAAACAGCTCTTCGGCATCTGCGGAATACAAGGAAATGCAACCGTCCGTACCCGGCATCAGAATGTATTCGTTGCCGAGTTTTTCGCGGAACTTCGCGGGAAGACGTATTCTGTTTTTGTCATCCAACGTATGTTGGTAATTGCCTAACAGAAGCATCTGCTTACACTCCTTGTATCAGTGTAACCATTATACCGCAACTCTTAACCAATTTCAACCATTTTCGTCCATTTTCTTAAAAAAATTTTTTGAGCAGACCATAATTGATTAAATCAGGCGCTCAAAAGAAAACAAATAAAACTATATTTTATTTTTCAAAATCATAAATCCGAACAAATTCAACAAATGGAAAATTTGTTCGAACGGCAATTCTGCGCCGTTAAAAAGTCAAATATTTTCCGAGCGAATCAATTGTATCATAACATAGACCTTTTTGCAATATTCTTACGTCGATTTTTTTTATTATTTTTTATAAAATCCCGACATAGCGATAAGGTCTCGCAAGGCGAGACCCGTTATAAAATTTGCGTCAGCTTGTTGTTCACCAAATCGCAGCTCGTGAGATAAAAATCCATTCCGAATTTCTTCATATGCAGATTGGCGCGGCAGTCCTTGCCGTGCAAGTGTCCGTACACTACCGTCGGTATGTCTGCGACTACAAACTGCCTTATAAATTCGCTGTCGTCGTATTTGCCGTTGAAGGGAGGATAATGCATTATCGCTATCACTTTATCCGACGGTTGACGCATCTTCTGCATCGCGGCGATGGAAAGTTTAAGCCGCTCCGCTTCTCTGAGATATATCTTCATATCGTCCGCGGACAGATTGTCCCCGTCGGGACAGATCCACCCGCGCGTGCCGCATATCAACACGTTTTCAAAACGCAGGCAGTCGTTTTGCAAAGCGTAAAAGCCCTGAGGGATAGTCGATCTCACTTGCGTAAGCGTATTCCACCAATAATCGTGATTGCCCCTGAGAATGACTTTTTTTCCGGGGAGCTTGGCGACCAGATCGAAATCTGGTATCGCCTCCTCCATACGCATAGCCCACGAAAAGTCGCCCGGCAAAAGCACCAGATCGTCATCGGATACCTTTGAACGCCAATCGGCGGATATCTCTTCGAAATAATTTTCCCATGCTTTGCCGAATATATCCATGGGTTTCTCCACCACGGTAGAAAGGTGCAGATCGCTTATTGCAAAAACTTTCATACGGGCATTGTAACACAGTTTGATATTTTTGTCTACACGTTACCGTTCTTTTGAGAACGTTTCGCCCTGCATTCGGCGCACATTATATCATCCAAGTCAATGGGATTTTTCTCGCAGTAAGGGCAAATAAGCTCTCCGAAATCATCCTCGTCGAATATGCTCTTTCTGCCCGCCATTTCATCGCGACAAACGCTGCACACAGTCTGTTCGTCGGTAATATAATTCAATCCGCAGCGGGGACACCTTTTGTATTTCATAGCGATTTCTCCAACATACATTTCAAACTATGAAACAACCGCGACAAGTGTTACTGTCGAACGGGCAACAGTAAATATCCACCGGCATAGCCGGTGGCTTTACAAAAGAGGGTAAAACCCTCCGTTGTAGCTACACGAAATACG
>CANQNJ010000018.1 GCA_947625185.1 uncultured Clostridia bacterium | reverse complement strand
GAGCTGTGGAGAAATTCGCTTACTATTCTGAGACAAGCAGAACAAACAAGACACCTTATTCGGGTGCCTTTTTTATTATAAAAAAACGATCACGGACAATTCTACCGTATCCGTAATCGCTTTGGTAATATTTAATAGGTAATTTTCTAATTTATTTCCTGCGGAGCATTGCGAAATTCATCCGTATCAAAGAATTCGTTTATAGTTATCCCGAATCCGTCGCAAAGAATTTTGATGGTAACTATGCCGGGATTTTTGCTCTTGCCGTACAGGATATTTTTGAGAGAGGAAGCGGACAGTCCCGAATCCGTCGCAAGTTTGTTGACGGTAAGGTGCTTAATTTCGCATAACTGCAATATTCTGTTTTTTACCAAATCGTACATTGCCATAGTTCAAGATTTATAGGCTAATTATAGGCTATATTGCTTGACAAAATAGGCTATATATGATACTTTTTAGTTGATGAATAAAAAATCGCCGACAACGGCGCCATATAGACGCTTTATGCGGCGGTGCGACTCAGATGTCCGACAGACCGAGCAGGTAATCGGCGGTGACGTTCGGCTTTTTGCAAATAACGCACAGTATTTCCGCATCGGGCATAGTGGAACCGCGTTTCCGCTTGCTGTGTCGTTTCATATCGCTATTATGGCATATCGGATTTTACTATAAGCACGTTTGTCTGGTGTAATTTTAAGATGCAGACGACCATAAAAAAGGACTTTGCTTCACCCCAAAGTCCGTTAATAAGTCGATCGACCTAACAAGTAGTCTACCGAAACATCGAATAGGTCGGCAATTTTTACCAAACATTCAAGCGTCGGTTCGGATTTGCCGTTTTCATATCTGATATACGACGGTTGTTTTATTCCCAATTTAGCGGCTACTTCTCGTTGCGTCATTTTGTTGCTTTCACGCAGATCCCGCAGTTTTTCTCCGAAAGATAACATTTTTTTCTCCGATATTGACAATTATAGCCGTTTGCTATATAATTTATTTATTTGATAGCAAACTGCAATCAAAAAATCGGAAAAATAAAAAGGTAAATGTAAATTTGCCAAGAGCGAACAAAAAAAACTAACAGTTCTGCACTCAAATTGCAGATATAGAGCAATAGCGCAGACACGACAGGAGCGTTCTCGAAACAATATAATTTAGCAATTTCAATGGCTCGTTTGAAAGCAAATTCGTAAAATGTTTTGCCGAAAACAAAAGGAAATATATCTTTGAAAAATATCTCAACATTCGCGCTTTTACCGAAAGTCAAAAGCGCCAAGCCTACGAAAAGCAACGGGGCATTTGTCCGTATTGCGCGCGAAGGACGACCCGACGCTCACTATTCCATTGAAGAAATGGAAGCAGATCATATAACACCATGGATCGACGGCGGCAAAACCATTGCGGAAAATTGTCAAATGTTGTGCAAGGAACATAACAGGCGCAAGTCCGACATTTGACAGAGCATAAAAAAAGCGCCGATAACGGCGCAATATAGACGATTTATGCGGCGGTGCGATTCAGATGTCCGACAGACCGAGTAAGTAATCGGCGGTGACGTTCAGCTTTTTGCAAATAACGCATAGCGTTTCCGCATCGGGCAGAGTGGAACCGCGTTCCCACTTGCTGACGCAGGATTGTTGCACGTTGCACAATGCAGCCAATTGCAATTGAGAGAGATTGTTATCCAAACGAACCTCTCTGATCCTCTTGTAAAACGAGTTTATCATACGATAAATTATAGTCCCGACAGGAATTTAATTATTCAAATAGTCTTGACAAGACTTTAACATACAATATATAATAAAAAAACGCCGATAACGGCGCAAAAGGATAATAATAAGTTGACAGCCTCAGATGTCCGACAATCCGAGCAGGTAATCGGCGGTGACGGGATCCTTGTCGGAGCCGAACGTTTCGATTATATTGAGAATATCCGCAACGGAGGGCAGACTCTTGCCGAGTTCCCACAACGATACCGTATCCTGCGAGACGTTGAGCATTTTGCCGAATTGCGCTTGGGATAAATTGCGCTCTTTGCGGAGTTCTTTTATTCTTTCACCGACCAAACTCGTACTCATAGCAGTATTTTACGAGTAAATCTCGTACAATATGTTGATATACGAAATATTCTCGTATACAATTATCGTCGAAAGAGTAAAAGACAGCTGCTCGTGCATACGGTAGTGGATTGTCGGGCGCATATATTTTGACGGTCGGGCGAGAGGTTGTATAAAGGTCGGTTTTGTGTGCGTTGTCCGTAGTGTATCCGTGCGCGCATTTATCGGTAAAAGAGAAGGCAGTATGAGAATATCCAAGAGAGAAGTAAAAGTTATCGAACGTCGGATAGAAGAGATGAACGTCAGGTTCTGCGAGGAGCGTGGATTGAACAGATCCGACTATACCGATGAAGAAATGTGGAATTTGATCGAAGAATCTCACTCCGTCGAGAAAGAAGCGATGCGCGATAAAGTGCGTGCGGCGGTGGCAGAGGCGATCGTGCAAAGAGATATCGAGTATTTGCGCCGTAAGCATTGAAACAATGCCGTTTACTCTGCAAAGACGTCTCGACGTCGGCGACAATCGGCACCGTACGAACGGTTTCGTCGTTATGCGCTACGTAGTTGTGCAAAATTATTTCCGACGGCGCGGCGTTTCGAAAAAGCGGTTTAACCGCCTACATAACGCAATATGCAAAGCGAATTTACAATAACAGAGGTCTCTCCATTGAGAAACCTCTGTTGTTTTATACGAAATTATTTTGCGTATATAATATTTTCAGCCTTTGTGAACGACGATTTGCGGGAAGGGGATATCTATCTTGTTGTCGTCAAACATAGTCTTGACGGCGGCATTGAGTTCGCGGTTGGCTGCAAATATGTCCGCCTCTTTGCAGTGGCAGGTGAATTGCAACGTAACGCCGCTTGCGCCCAAGCTTGCAACGCCGTCATAGGACACTTCGTCGGTGGCGTGTTCGACTTTGAGCTTGCCGACGTGCTTTTTGATGACCTTTTCCACTTCGGGCAATTTGGCGCCGTATTCGATATCGATCAGCGTCTTTGCCACGGATACGTCCGTATCGTGATTTATCACGCCTCTCAGGTCGCTGTTGTTGATTATCTTTACGTTGCCGACGGCTTTTATCTTGGTGGTGCGTACGCCGATGGATATAACTTCGCCGCGGAAATCTCCGACGGTTATATAATCGCCCACGTTAAATTCATTCTCGAATACGATGAACAATCCCGCAACGATATCCGCAATCAGGGATTGCATACCGAGACCTACGATCAATGTCAATACTCCCGCGCCTGTGATCAATGCGGTGGTGTCCACTCCGAATGCGGACAAAACGATGATTATCACAACTATCGCATTAAGCCAATTGAGCAGATTGCATATCAGGCTCGAAATGGTCATTCCGCGGTGCGATTTGCCGAATGCCTTGCGTATAATCAACGCCGCAATGGTTACTATCAACAACCATATGGTAACGTATTGAATACATCTTACAAGGGTGGGCACGAGGCTTATCGTCTTGTCGAAGAAAAGCACACCCGTATTCGGATCGGCAAAGGGGCTCTTGTTGGGATCTTCGCTGAACACCCAATCGAAGAACACAAAGCTCATCACCGTGATAGCCAACATAATGCACAGCGCTATCCACCTTGCGGGACTGACTGCGCGCAGTTTCTTTTTGACTCTTTCTTTTTCGATATTGTCTTTGTTTTTAGACATAGCTGCCTCCTTTTATCTAAACGTAATTATACATCGCGGCTATGCAATAAGCAAGCGAAAAAAAGCGTATTTGCCACCTGATAGGATAAATCTTTGTCGCAGACTGTCGCCTCATACGCGGAGGCTATATTTCAGTCGTCGCCGCCGAGCAGTTCCAACTTGTCTTTCGGGGCGGCGGGTTTGCTGTCGCCGTGTTTTACGAACAGCATCGTGACAAAGGACGCTGCGGCAAATATCGCGCCGTAGGGAAACAGAACGGACATAGTACCGAAAGCGTCCATTAATGCGCCGCTCAATATCGGCGTGATCACCTGCGCCGCCATCGACGCGGTGTAGTAGTAGCCCGTGTATTTGCCTATATCGTTGCCTTTGCTCAATTCCACTACCATAGGAAAACTGTTGACGTTTATCGTCGCCCAACCGATACCCGCAAGCGCAAACATTATCCACAACAGCCACGTGGGGCTGGAAGCTGTGACGAATATCGCCCCGAAGAAAGCCGCCGTCAGCATAACTATGCCGGAAAGTATCGACTTTTTGCGTCCTATCTTGCTTGCTATCATCCCCACCGGCACATAGGCTATTATTGCCGCACCCTGCGCTATCATAAGCGTGGAGTTGTAGTCCTTGTTGAGTACGTTGAGCGCGTATACGCTGTATTTGCTCGTAATGGCATTGTAACCCGTAAACCACAGCGCGACGGAGGCGAGTATCAGGATGAGAGATATCCTCTTGTCTTTGCTCAGTTTGTTGGGAGAGACGGCTTCCGCCTGCTCCTCGGGTGCGTCGGCGGCGTCCTGCTCGTCCAATTCCGTCTGCGCCGCAAGCATCTCCGCGTTCCAACGCTTTTCCTTGACGGTAAACATAAAAACTATCAACGCCGCCAGCATTATGCCGCAAACAGTCAATACGAACCAAGTGTAGCTCATCAATTGATTCTTCACCGCGCCCGTGCCGAATATCATTCCGAGTACCAATACCGACAAACCGCCCGCCGTACCCATAAGGTTGATCACGGCGTTTGCCTTGCTGCGCAACGGCTTGACCGTTACGTCCGGCATCAACGCCACCGCGGGACTGCGGAAGACAGCCATAGATATCAGCACAGCCAACAATATCGCGATAAACAGGACGAGTATCCACCAATTGGCTTTTGTCACGCCTTTGGCAAACTGCGCCTCCGCGTCGCTTACCAGGGCAGAGTAGGCGTTGCCGAATAAGTTGACGTCCGCTTCCGTTCCGTCGTCGGTGTATACCGTTTTGCCGTTTACGTTTTTGCACAGGCGGTAGCTGTCGTCCGACTTGTCGTAAACGTATACCGTATCGTAGTTCAATTCATTTATGTACCAACTTTCCGCCTGCTGTTTTTCCTCGTCGGTCAGATCGTCGTAAAGTTTGTTGAAATATAGCTTTGCGGTGTAATCCCGTACGGAATAGGTCTCCGCGACGCCGTTATTGGTTATGTTGTGATAGTCGCGGTTCTCCACTGTGTAGTTTGCGTTCCAATATTCTTCCTTAGTGCCTTCGGAGATTTTCTTCAACTGAGCATTGTCCGCGAACGTCAATCCAACAAAGCAAATTATCGCAGCAATTGCGCCTATTACTATGAAGGGCGTGCGCTTGCCGAAACGGGTATCCTTCCGATCGGATATTGCCCCGAATAATGGCAGCATAAACAGCGCAAGGATGTTGTCCAACGACATTATAACGCCCGACCAAGTCTGGTCCAAGCCGAATTTGTTGGTAAGCATCAGCGGAATGATGGTGTCGTACGCTTGCCAGAATGCGGAAATGAGAAAGAAAGCAAATCCTACGAGAATTGTTCGTTTATAATTTAATTTCATACCGTACCTTAAAAAATAATTTCTTGCGTCTCCGCGCCGCCCTTCAAACAACGCCGACGAAAGCCGTTAAATACATTATAAATTAAAAAAGGAATTTTGTAAATACGCATTTCACGGATAGGACAGCGATCGCGCGGCGTATGCCGTAAGCCTCGACAAAAAAGAAGTAAATATACCGCGATTTGTCCGCGGACGCGCTGCCAAAATAAATCCTTGGTTACATACAATGTAGCGTATTATATTTTTACGGAGGTGTACTCGTGGCTAATTGGAAAACGGTCAAGCCGACCGAAGAAGCTGCAAAACCGAAAAAAGAGCATATGGGGTGCAAAAAACGTTGGAAATTCGTCCTTCCGTTGATACTTGTGACGGCGATTGCCGTAGGCGCGGCGGTATGGGCGTTGCCTCATCTGCCTCTCAAACCGCAGACGCACAACGGCGCAAGTTACCAAGGAGTGTTGGAGTTGTGGAATATAGAGAGTTTCGAGGGCGGCGTCGGCAGCCGCGAATCCTGGCTCAGAAGCCGCGCAGTCAAGTTCGAACAAGCCAACAACGGGTTGTTCGTGCATATAACGACCCTTACCGAAGCGCAACTCGCGGACAAGCTCGCACAGGGCGACAGCTTCGATATGATATGCTTTTCGAGGGGCGCGGGCGCGTCAGTGCAGGACAAGCTCGCCGCCATTACGTTCGATCTCGGCGGCACGGCGGAGAACTTCGTCTTGTCGGGACAGTTGAAGGGCGTTCAGTATGCCGCCCCGTTATATGCGGGCGTTTATTGTCTGTTTGCCCGCGACGAGATGCTGTCGGCGGATCGGCTTGTTTCCGAAGCGCTGACCAAGACCTGTACGCGCAAGGTGGGCAAGACCACCGTTACGCTGTCTCCGATGATTTGCGGATTTACGGCGTACAACAGTCCGCTTACGGCGCTTGCTCTTTCGGGCGGACACGGTGAGGCGGATATATCGGAGCAGGTTACGCAATATCAGGCTTATGAGCAATTTCTCGACAATCGTACGGCGGTCACGCTGCTCGGAACGCAGCGCGATATGTATCGGCTGTCAAAGCGAGAACAGGACGGCAGGATAGACAAGCTTGCCTTTGCGCCGCTTGCGGGGTATACGGATCTCGTGCAATATCTCGGCATATCGGCTGCGACGGAGAACGTCCAGCCGTGCGAACGATTTGCGCAATATCTCATAGGCGAAGAGTCGCAGTCTACCCTTGTCAATATATGTATGTTCTCGGTGTGCGGCGGCAGTTACTATACCGATGAACGGTATGCTCTTTGCGAGGCGGCGTTGCCCTCGGCGTATGTTCCCAATGTATTCGGAGACGGCGAAGCCGTTGCGCGCCAACGCAAAGCGGCGATAGAGTCATTGGGTATGTGATATGGACGTCGATATTCTGAACGCCGTCGCGGCAAAAATGAAAAAATATAAGATCGAGGCACGCTTCGATACGGGTTTCGACAGGTTGACAACCATCGGCACAGGGGGTAAAATTTGTATTGCGATATTTCCCGATAGCGAGCGAAAACTTGTCAAGACGTTGCGTTATCTGAGAAAGATGGGCGTCGATACCGTCGTGTTGGGTCGCGGGAGCAACGTGCTGGCTGCCGACGGATATTTCGACGGGGCGGTCGTAGTCACCGTCCGAGCAAATAATTTCAGGATACGGGGCAACACGATGACGGCTTGTTGCGGCGCTTCGACGGCGGCAATGGCAAAAGCTCTTGCGGAGCGCGGTCTGTCCGGCGGAGAGTTTCTCTCTTGTCTGCCGGGCACCGCAGGAGGCGCCGCCGTGAGCAACGCAGGGTGTTTCGGGCAGGACATAAAGAGCATATTTTGTTCCGCCAAGGCGCTTTACGGCGACAAGTTGATACGTTTAAGCGCGCAAGAGTGTCATTTTGGCAAGAGAGACAGCATTTTCAAGCACAAAGACATCATTGTGCTGTCCGTCAAATTGAAGTTTACCCGTTCCTCGCGGCAAGCGGTTCTCGACGCAGTTGCGGAGATGCGGCGCAACAAGGCGTCCGCCCAACCGCTCAATGCGCGCAGCGCGGGTTGCGTATTGTATCACGACAACGTTGCGGTATCGCGGCTTATAGATGAAATGGGCTTCAAGGGGTATCGCGTGGGCGGCGCGGAAGTCTCCGCAAAACACGCGGGATTTGTTCTAAATATTGACAAGGCGACCTCTTTGGATATATACTTAATAATACGGCGTTTGCAACAAGAGTTGTGGGATCGCTACGGCTTGATCGCCAAACGCGAAGTGCGGCTGATAAATTTCGAGGACGAAAATGACATTTTCTCAAAGCGTGAAAAATGAAATATTGAAGTCGGTGCGCAATGCAAAAAAATGTTGCGCAACGTCTTTTTTGACGGCTGTACTTAAATCCGTCGGTTCGCTCACTCTCGGGCACGGCGGATACGCTTTCAGCGTGGAGAGCGACAACGTCGATTTTCTTTCCATTATCGCCGAGCAGGCTGCCCGTCTTGACGTCAAGTCCCGACTAAGTTCGTACAATATGTCCGCCAAGGGCACGGCGGTGTACAGCTGCCGATTCGATTCTTCTCTCGGAGAAAAGTTGGGTCTCGTAACGAGGGACGAAGAGGGGACGCTCGGCTTTGCAGAGGCGGAGAACCTTATTCCGAGCGAGCCTTGCTGCCGACGCGCTTTTATGCAGGGATTATTCGTTTCCTGCGGCTCCGTGATAGTGCCCAATGTCGAAGGGAGCGATCGCGCCAAGTATCATCTGGAACTGCGCTTCTCCGACGCGGAATTCGCCCGCGCCGTCAATATGAGTTACGCCGCGATGGGTCTGAGACAAACTCCGCGTAAGAATCACACCGTGCTGTACATCAAGGAGAGCGAACTGATAGCCGATTTTCTCGTGTACGTCAACGCCACGAGCGCCAAGTTGGAGTTGGAAAACGTCATCGTGATACGCAGCGTGCGCAATGACGTCAACCGACAGAGCAACTGCGAGTTCGCCAATATCGAGAAGACTGTTGCGGCTTCCGCCAAGCAATTGCAGGCGATAGAACTGTTGCGCAGCAGCGGCAGATTCGATTTGCTTTCCGACAGCCTCAAACAGATAGCGTTGCTGCGCGAGGAGGACCGCGAAGCCACTCTCGAAGAGATTGCCGCAAAACTGCACATATCCAAGAGCGGCGCCAATCACCGCTTTGCCAAGTTGATAGAACTTGCCGAACAACAAAGGAAGAAATTATGAAACCTTTCGTACACTTGCATTTACACACGGAATACAGCCTTCTGGACGGCGCAACGCGCATCGACGAGATGCTCGAACGCTGCAAGGAACTCAATATGCCCGCCGTCGCCGTTACCGATCACGGCAATATGTACTGCGCCTGGAAGTTTCTCAAAGCGGCGCACGCCGCCGGCATCAAGCCCATCATCGGTTGCGAATTTTATATGTGCGAGAATTTGCACAGCGTCGGTTTCGAGAACAAGGAATACTTTCACCTTATTCTGCTCGCTAAGAACAACGTCGGCTATTACAATCTGTGCCGACTCAATTCCATCGCTTTCGTAGAGGGATTTTATTACAAGCCCCGTATTGACTTCGAGACGTTGAAGAAGTATTCCGAAGGGCTTATATGTCTGTCCGCCTGTATAGCCGGGCAGCTGCCCCGTTTGCTGCTTGCCGACCGCCCCGAAGAGGCGCGGCAGTTGGCTATCCAATACAAACAATTGTTCGGCGAGGACTATTACATAGAGATACAACGCCACGGGATAGAGGAAGAGGACGAGGTTATGCCTCAACTTATCGCTCTGGCGCGAGAACTCGACATCAAGATAGTCGTCACCAACGACGTCCATTATCTCAACAAAGAGGATGCCGAGATACAGGACGTAATGATGTGCGTCCAGATGGGCAAGTATCTGGACGATACGGACAGAATGAAGTTTCAGGGGGAGGAATTCTATCTCAAAGATTACGATGAGATGGCGTTGCTCTTCCCCAATCTGCCGGAAGCTATGGAGACCACCCTCGAAATCGCCGACAAATGCAACGTCGATTTCGGCAAGGAGAAACTTTTGCCGTTGTACACTCCGCCGGACGGAATGTCCTCTCCCGACTATCTGTGGCATTTGGTGGAACAAGGTCTCGCCAAGAAATACCCCGATCCCTCCAAGGAGGTCATCGACCGTATCAAGTACGAGTACGACGTCATATGCAGTATGGGCTTTGTGGATTACTATCTCATCGTGTGGGACTTCATCAATTATGCCAAGACCAACGGTATACCCGTCGGACCCGGTCGCGGCAGCGGCGCAGGCAGCGTGATAGCCTATCTTATCGGTATCACGGAGGTGGAGCCTTTCCGCTTCAATCTGATGTTCGAGCGTTTCCTCAATCCGCAACGCAAATCGATGCCCGACTTCGACGTGGACTTCTGTATGGATCGCCGCGGAGAAGTAATAGATTACGTTCACCGCAAGTACGGCAACGACAACGTGTGTCAGATTGTCACTTTCGGCACGATGGCTGCCAAGAACGCCATTCGCGACGTGGCTCGCGTATTGCGTTTTCCCATAAGCGAATCCAACCGTCTTGCCAAGATGGTCCCGGACAACTTCAAGTATACGCTAAGACACCTGCTCGGCAAGGTACCCTACAAGAAAGCGGCGGATAAATACATCTCCGACGAACTTATACAGGCGTACAACGACCCGTCCACGCACAAGTTGATAGATATCGCAATGCGCATAGAGGGTTCTCCGAGACAGACGGGTATGCACGCCGCGGGCGTGGTCATCTGCCGCGAAAAGGTATCCGATCACGTTCCTCTTCAAACCAACGGCGGCTCTCTCGCCAAGGGCGGCATAGTCACCACGCAATACACAATGACGGAAGTGGAAGAACTCGGTCTGCTTAAAATGGACTTCCTCGGGTTGCGTACTCTTACGGATATCAAGAAAGCGTGCGACTACATTTACGAGGATTACGGCGTCAAGGTGGAGTTCGGCGCGGACAATTACGACGACCCCAATGTGTTCAACCTTATAAGCAGCGGCGACACGATGTGTATCTTCCAACTTGAAAGCGGCGGCATGTGCGATCTTATGCGCAAGATGAAGCCGTCACATCTGGAAGAAATAATCGCAGGCATCAGCCTGTACCGTCCCGGACCGATGCAGTACATAGGCGATTACATAGACTGCAAGTTCGACAAATCCAAGATCAAATATCTGCATCCGCAGATGGAGTCCATTCTGAGCGTTACCAACGGGTGTATCGTCTATCAGGAGCAGGTAATGCAGCTTGTGCAGAAACTTGCCGGTTTCAGTATGGCGCTTGCAGACAACGTGCGCTACGCGATGAGCAAGAAGAAGGCTCAGATGATGAAGGATCTCGGCGAACTGTTCGTACACGGCGGCACCTGGACCAACGGCGAGACCGTCCCCGGCTGCGTCAAGAACGGCATTCCCGAGGACGTCGCGTTGGAAATATACAAACAGTTGGACGACTTCTCGCAATACGCTTTCAACAAGTCGCACGCGACGTGCTATGCTTATGTGACCTATCAGACGGCGTGGTTGAAGAATTACTATCCGGTAGAGTTTATCTGCGCCTTGCTGAACAATCGCATAAACGACATATCGCAGATCAAGAAATATATGGCGTATGCCAAGTCTCAGGGCATATCGGTGCTTCCGCCCGACATCAACAGAAGCCGCGACGAGTTCCGCGTAGAGAACGGCGCGATACGTTTCGGTCTGGGAGGCATACGGAATATCGGCGTAGGCGTCGTCAAGAAGATAGTGGACGAACGCGAACGCGGCGGCGAATTCAAGGATATGCAGGACCTGTTTGAGCGTTGTTACGAACGCGAGACGACGGCTACCGTCCGCGAGGGACAGAGCTTTATCAACAAGCGAATGGTGGAGAATTTCATCAAGGGCGGCGCGTTCGATTGCTTCAACCGTACGCGAGCCGATATGCTTGCCTATTACAACGACGAATACAACGAGGCAATGGAAGCTCTCAAAACACGCGCTTCGGGACAACTGTCAATATTCGACCTTGTGCCGGAAGTAAAGGTAAACGCGCATCCCGAGCGTAAGCAGCTGCAAGAATTCGGCAAGGAAGTACTGTATAACTACGAAAACGAGGTGCTCGGCGTATATATGACGGGCAGCCCGTTGGACGATTATGACGAGATATCGCGTCGTTTCAACTTCGACTTCGATACGTCTGAGACGATGGCGTACATACCGGAGAGCAGCGAGGACGGCGAACCCGTCCGCCCGCAAGTGAACAAACGCTTTGTCACCACGGGAGGCATTTTGCGCGATATCCGCGTCGCCGTCGGCAAGGATAATCAGAAATTGGCATTCGGCGTACTCGAAGACAAGTACGACTCCATAGAAGTAGGGCTGTACGGCGCCACATACGAGAAGTACAAGACGCTCTTTGCAGAGGACGCTTTTGTGGTAGTCAGGGGCAACATCGCCGAGTCCCGCGACGCGTACAAGATCAATATACGCGAACTTATCAATCCCCGCAGCGAAGAGGCAAAGAATGATTCCGCGCCCGTCGAACGGCAGCGCAATATCACCCTTTGGCTCCGGATGGACGAACGGGATGACGACAAATATGACAAGACAATGCAGGCGTTGCGCGATTACGAGGGGGATATACCCGTCAAGTTCTTCATCGAGGGCAAGAAGTACGAACTCGAAACGCGTGTGCGCAACTGTCCCGGCATTACTTATGAGCTTGCCGGAATACTCGGCGAGAAGAACGTGATTTTCTTTGAAAAGTGACGTTGCATAACTGCGTTTTGATTTAATTTGTTTTGTGTTGAAAAACGTTCTCTTTTAATCGAGAACGTTTTTTTTACCCCATATCGGCATTTTGTTTCCAAAGTGTCGGCGAGGAGGTCTGTTTCCGTCGCAACTGCGGCGGTATTTTTTTTAGATGTCGGCGACGAAATTCGTTTTACGACGGGCTAAACGCTTGACATCGGCGGCAACAAGTTGTACCATTATGAAAAGTTCAATTCGGGACTAATTTGTCCGAGGGAGCATATATGCACAAAGATCGGTTGTTGGATTACATCCACAATATTTTTTTGGTAAAGCAACGCGTAGACGAAGAAGTTGCGCAGTCAAACGGTTTGTCGCCGTTGGACGTGCATATACTTACTTTT
This sequence comes from uncultured Clostridia bacterium, assembly GCA_947625185.1. GTDB lineage: Bacteria > Bacillota > Clostridia > Christensenellales > CAG-314 > Fimimonas. Next base: position 17,423 of record CANQNJ010000018.1, on the reverse strand, counting down.
CTGGAAGTGAACGCCGACGATCCCACGGCAACGGATATCGAACACAGGCACAAAATCAAGAAGAACACAATATCCGTTCACGTTGACAATCTGGTGCGATCGGGGTATCTCGTGCGGCAATACAGCGCGGACGACCGCCGCAAAGTAATACTGTCCTGCACGGATATGGGCAAGCGGATAGCCCGTCAATGTTTTGCCGAATGCGAGCATATCGGCGCTCAACTCCGCGAAGGGTTGACCGATGACGACGTTGCGACCATTTGTCGCTGTCTGGAAACCATCAACCGCAATGCGCTGAGATTGCTCGGCGATTGACAAAATTTTTTTTGCCATACCGTCAATTTGGTTTGCATAAACGGTCAATCGGTATTATAATATAAAAATTAAATTTAAGTAAAGGCTTTGCTCATCGCTGCTCGGGAGGAGCGGACAGAACAAAGGAGGGGGCAAAAATTTGATTCGAAAATTATTGAAAGGCGGCAAGGGCTTTGAGGTCCAATCGGTATTCACCGTGCTGTTGGTGCTGTGCGAGACGGCATTGGAAGTGGTGTTGCCGATATTTATGTCCAATATCCTTAACGTAATACAGTTGTACGCCGCCGACGAAATGTCCATAGGCTTGACGTCGGCTGTCACCGTGTACGACTTTCAGGGCGGCACGCGCGGTTTGCTGACCTACGGCGTGGGGACGTCCGTATTGGGGCGCAAGGACATCTTGCTCAACACCGTATATTCCTACGGCATACTGATGGTTATTTCGGCGATATTGTCGCTTACGTTCGGCAGTCTTGCCGGTTGGCTGTGCGCCGTCGCGGGCGCGGGCTTTTCCAAGAATATGCGTCGTATGCTGTTCGATAAGATACAGGGTTTCAGCTTCGCCAACGTGGACAAATTCAGCACGGCGTCGCTCGTTACGCGTTCCACGACGGACGTCAACAATGCGCAAAACGCATTTATGATGATAATCCGTACGGTTATCCGTGCGCCGGCGATGCTTATTTTCAGCACCGTTATGGCGTTTGTCAACTATGCGGAGATGGCGTGGATATTCCTTCTTGCGATACCTGCATTGGGCATTATTATGGCGTGCATTTCCATCAAAGTTCATCCGCTGTTCAAGTCTATGCTCAAACGGTACGACAAGATGAACGCCGACGTTCAGGAAAACCTTGTCGCTGTCCGCGTAGTCAAGGCGTTCGTGCGCGAGGATTACGAAGAGCAGAAATATCGTGAATCCACCGAAGCCGTGCGCAACGCGCAACTCAAAGCGGAGAAATTGATGATATTGATGAATCCTCTTACAAGTTGCGTTATGTACGGCACTATCATAGGATTGCTTGTAATAGGCGGCAAGCGTATTGCCATTGGCGAAATGCAGGGCGGCACGCTCACGGCGATGATGAGCTACTGCACGCAGATACTTTCTTCCGTGATGATGATCTGTTTCATTGCGGTGCAGTTGGTTTTGTCCCGCGCGTCCATCGACCGTATATTCGAAGTGTTAGAGACGGATTCCACTATCAAGGACGGCGAGCAGACGGACAAGAAGGTCAACAGCGGCAGTATCGACTTCCAACACGTTGATTTCAGCTATTCCGACAACGCCGACAACCTTACCCTTACGGATATAGATCTGCATATCGAAAGCGGCGAAAGCGTCGGCATAATAGGCGGCACGGGCGACGGCAAGAGCAGTCTCGTGCAGTTGATACCGCGTTTTTACGACGTGTTCCGCGGGCGAATCCTCGTGGACGGCACCGACGTGAGAGATTACTCCGTATTCAATCTGCGCGAAGGCGTGTCTATGGTGCTTCAAAAGAATGTCCTTTTCTCGGGTACTATCCGCCAGAACCTGCTGTGGGGTAACGAGAACGCCACTCAGGAGGAGATAGAGGCGGCATGCAAGGCGGCGTGCGCTCACGATTTCATTATGTCTTTTCCCGACGGGTACGAGACGGACCTCGGACAGGGCGGCGTAAACGTTTCCGGCGGACAAAAACAGCGTCTGTGCATTGCGCGTGCGTTGCTCAAAAAGCCGAAAATAATGATTCTCGACGACTCTACCAGCGCGGTGGATACCGCCACCGACGCGCAGATCCGCAAGGGACTCAAAGAATTGTCCGCCGATATGACCACTATCATCATAGCGCAGCGTATATCCAGCGTGGAGGACTGCGACAAAATAGTGGTGTTGGACGACGGCAAGATCAATGCGGTGGGGACTCACGAGCAATTGATCGAGACCAATTCTATTTATCAGGAAGTGTACCGTTCGCAACAGAAAGGTACCGTGGAACAAGGGGGTGAGGACTGATGCCGCCGCGTAATAAATATATGGCTGCGCAACGCCCGAAAAACTTCAAAGGAACCTTTGCCAGACTGCTCGGCTACCTCAAACCGTATCGCGGAAGAATGGTAGCGGTATTTCTGTGCGTTGCCCTGCAAAGCCTTACCAATATTATCGCAACATCTCTTTTGCAGCCGCTTCTCAACGGTCTTGCGGCAAGCGCGCAAAGCGACGTTACGCTTACGGGACTGAAATTTATAGACAAATACGCGCTTACGGGAGAAACGAGCGACAAGTTCATTTACCTCGGCGCGGTCATCGGCTTGATGGCGGCGATATACGTCGTCGGTCTTGCGGCAAACTATATTTTCAACAGATTGCAGGTGGCTATATCCACCTCCACGATCAAGAAATTGCGCGACGACCTGTTTACCCATATGCAGAGCCTGCCCATCAGGGTATTCGATACGACTACTCACGGCGAGCTTATGAGCCGTTACACCAACGATATAGATATGATGAACGAGTTTATCGCTCGCGCGCTGCCGCAATTTGTCAGCAGTTTCATCACGATCGTCGGCGTGTTCGTAGTAATGTTTATCAAGAGTTGGGAGCTTTCTCTCGTTATGGTCGGCATGCTGATAATAATGGGCTTCATAGTCAAGTTTATCGGCGGACGCTCCAAGCGGAACTTCGTGGCGCAACAGGCTGCTGTGGGCAAGCTGAACGGTTACATCGAGGAGATGACGGAAGGGCAGAAGGTCGTCAAGGCATTCAACCACGAGGCGAAAGCCATAGAGGAATTTGACAAAATAAACGGTCATTGGGCGACGGTGTCGGCGCGCGCCAACAGCTATGCCAATATTATGGGACCGATAATGAACAACATTTCTCACTTCTTCTATGCTGGCATTGCCATCTTCGGTGCGCTCATCGCCTCTCAGGCGGACAATCCGCTTGACTACGTCGGTATCATAGCGGTATTTTTGCTGTATATCCGCAATATCACCATGCCGATACAGCAGATATCGCAGCAGATCAACTTGCTGTTTATGGCGGTTGCGGGCGGCGAACGCGTATTTGCTCTTATGGATACCCCGTCCGAAGTGGACGACGGTTATGTGACGTTGGTCAACGCCAACATAGACGATTCCGGCAATATCACCGAGAGCGATTGCCGTACGGGTCATTGGGCTTGGAAGCATCCTCACGCCGACGGCACCGTCACTTATACGGAATTGAAGGGCGACGTGCGTTTCGAGGACGTCACGTTCGGATATGAAGAGAACAAGACGGTTTTGCACGACGTATCGCTGTATGCTCATCCGGGACAGAAGATAGCGTTTGTCGGCTCTACGGGCGCAGGCAAGACGACCATTACCAACCTTATCAACCGCTTTTACGATGTGCCCGACGGCAAGATAAGGTACGACGGTATCAATATCAACAAGATCAAGAAGGCGGATCTGCGCAGATCTTTGGCTATGGTCTTGCAGGATACGCACCTGTTTACGGGTACGGTTATGGACAATATCCGTTACGGACGTCTGGACGCCACCGACGAAGAGTGTATTGCCGCGGCAAAGTCCGCCAACGCTCACCAATTTATCAAGCACCTGCCGGAGGGCTACAACACTATGCTGACCCGCGACGGCGAGAACTTGTCTCAGGGACAGCGGCAGTTGATAGCCATTGCCCGCGCAGCAGTCGCCGATCCGCCCGTGCTTATATTGGACGAGGCGACAAGCAGTATCGACACCCGTACCGAGTGGTTGATAGAGAAGGGTATGGACGCGCTTATGGAGGGCAGAACCACATTCGTCATCGCGCACCGACTGTCCACCGTGCGCAACAGCGACGCGATAATGGTGTTGGAACACGGCGTCATCATAGAACGCGGCAATCACGACGATCTTATCGCGCAGAAAGGCAAGTATTATCAACTTTATACGGGAATGTTTGAACTTTCATAAAATGTCGCTCGTATGTCCCCTGCAAAAAGGCTTCGCTTCGGGCACATAGTGCCCTCGTTGCAGATTATTTTGCAGGGGACATACTCGCTCCGCCGTCGCAGCTCGCCCTTGACATCACCGCTCGCGCAATCAGCGCGGGCGTTATTGCTGTCCGGCGGCTGCTCCTCTCCCCATCAAGTCTCCTTTGTCGACTTGACGGGGACCCCTTTTAGGCACAAGGCGCCCGACCACCCGCCCCTGTCCGCAGGGGCAATATTGATTTCTGTATATACAACCGTCCCCGACAGTCGATAGCGCCAGCGAGACTTTCGGGGAAGGGGGACCGCGCTATGCGCGGTGGAAGAGGGATATAGGTGGACGGTGAAGTTTGCACTTTGTGCAAGTGAAGTTGCTGCGCAGTGAAGTTTCGGCTAACGCCGAAGTGAAGTTTGCCGCTGTGCGGCAAGTTGCGGCGGGGCATTAGTTAAAGTAGCTTATTTCTTAATAATGCTTATTTCAAAGTAATTTAATTTTCGCTTATAAAGGTGTTTTTTTTTGTTAAAAGCGTAAAGTTAAGAAAGATTTGTTTCAAATATCCCTCTATCGTCGCCTTGCGGGCGCCACTTTCCCCGTAACGGCTTGCCCGTGACGGGGAAAGTCTTGTACAGGGACAAAACTTATAACTGTAACAAAAAGGCTCTCCTTGATGAGCAAGTGGGCGTGGCGCGGAAAGTCAATCACCACAGTGTGGTGTTGGCCGCAGCCACGGCGAGCAACAGTCTGACCGACAGTTGCTCGCTAACCTTATTCTGTCACTAACGGGGACCTGCACGATTTGAGCTTGCGAAAATTGTGTGGGAGAGGACGACCCGCCTGTCAGCGGTACCGACCGCGTCATACGCGGTCGGTGCTGACCAGGGCGTGGGAGGACGAGACTGAGGGGTTTGAAGTTTCAACTCACTTTAACCTCAACTTTGCGCTCTGCGCAAAACTTCACATTTGCAACTGTAACAAATCGTTTCTCCGCGGACAGGGGTGGGCGGTCGGGGACCTTGTAACACTCGGAGCGAGGGTATTCCAACGCAAAATAATCTGCAACGAGGGCATAGCCCGAAGTGAAGCCTTTTTGCGTGGAATACCCGATGCGACTTACTTCACTTGCCGCTTCGCGCGAACTTCACTTCGGCGATAGCCGAAACTTCCTCCACACGCAGTATATCATAAATATTTCCTATACATACCGAAATATTTTTTTAGAGCAAAAGCAGGTCAAAAAGGTTGTTGTTTAGGGAATAATGTGCTATAATGACACAGGATTTGCGTTTCGTCGGAATATTTTCGGCAAAATGCGGTTTATCTACTATGATTTTCACGGCAAATGCCTTGAAATAAACAAAAAATATATTTTTTGGAGGAGAAACAAAACAATGAAAAAACTACTCGTTATTGCTCTTGCAGTAATTTTAGTGGTATCCGCTGTTTGCGTTTTTGCTGCTTGTGAAAAGCCTGAAACGGTTACCGGCGAAGTCCATTATAACAGCCATGACGTAGAGTACGGCGTAAAAGTTGACGTAACCGTTAAGGGTGGCGTAATCACCGATGTCAAACTTTACACAGACGCTGAAAGCGGATACAGAAGAACGTCTCCCGATAACGCTGACTACGGTTGGGATCGCTTCGACGAAACAGAAGCTGCTTACAACGATTACATTAAGGACAATTTCGTTGGCAAGACTGTTGAAGAAGTAAACGCTTACGTTGCATCTGCTACTGCCGAAGGACAAACTGTTACGACAGGTCCCAAAATTTCCGGTAGCACACAATCTTCTGCTCGTATAATTGTTGCAGTTCAGAACGCTCTCACCAAGCTTTCCACTGCGAAATAATCAAGCGGAAACAACATTCAAACGAAAACTCGGTCATAGATTTGACCGAGTTTTTTGTTTGCTGAAAACCCCACGATTGTCGTGGGGTTCCGTGGAGGTTTACCGACGAACAAACATACACATGTATGTAAAGATACTATCGAAAATGTGTGTTTCGGGGTTTCATGGATTTTTGAATTGCAAAAGCAGTGTAATAACATACCAAAAATTCGGGAGTTTGAAATTCAAGTACCGAAATGGAGCGTTATGATGTTGAAGGAATCAAGTTGACACAGTCGGCAAGAATACGAAAAAGATAAAAGAATACATAGCGAACCAACTTGGCGAAGACAAGCGAATGGAGCAAATGACGATATATGAGATAAAAATGATCCATTTGCGAAAGACAAGTCGGTTCGCTAACGCATGACAGCCGCCAGGCTCAGAAAGACACGATTTCGTGTAGCTACAACGGAGGGTTTTACCCTCTTTTGTAAAGCCACCGGCTATGCCGGTGGATATTTACTTTGCTCTATGGCAAATGTCGTAGCGTAGAAGTAAAGGAATACAGAAATCGACTTTTATATTAAAGCGGAATTTTCGCGCGTGGCGCGCATGGTAGCGAACAAAGCGAAAATTCCGTTGCAAGCGGCGACCTGCGCGGCGCTTGCACAAAGTGCAAACTTCACCTTCTTTCCGTCAATCCCTTCCACCTCGTCATAGCTGTCGCTTGGTAGCACCAACCGCATATATGCGATTGGTACCGCTACCGCTCCGCTATTCCTCTCCCACGCAGTGACATTCACACTGCGTGGGTCCCCTTTCGTGGTCCCTATGCTGCGGACGTGCCTTAGAAATAGCACGTCCTTGCACTCAGGGCGGGCAACTCCACACTGTGGAGATTGCCTTGTTCGCCCTTCGTCCTTAGGCGCAATATATCTTTAATATACGATACAAACTATGCACGCCGAAGGGACGGTTTATATTGCAGTTGCCAATCTTGACTCCGACATTTGCCATAGAGTCGAAAATTCAGCGAAAATTCAGCAGCGTTTCAGCGCTCATTCAAAAAGCCCGATTATAATTTAATTGTAATGATCGAAGTAAAACATTTGACGAAACTTTATACTTCGCGCAACGGGCAATCGACGACGGCGCTCGATGACGTCAGTTTTACGTTGCCCGACGCGGGAATGATCTTTGTTGTGGGCAAGAGCGGCTGCGGCAAGTCAACGCTGCTCAACCTGCTCGGAGGTCTGGATACGCAGACGGCGGGCGACGTCGTAGTGGAGGGGCAAGCCTTCGGCGGATTTACGCCGCGCGACTTCGACAGTTATCGAAACGATTACCTGGGGTTTGTTTTTCAGGACTATTACCTCATAGAGTCGTTGACCGTGGCGCAAAACGTTATGCTGCCGCTGCAATTGCAGCACGGCGAATCGGACGAGCGTGTAAGCGAAATATTGAAGATCGTCGATATGGAACGGTATGCCGACAGATATCCCAAGCAGCTTAGCGGCGGACAATGTCAGCGCGTAGCCGTTGCGCGCGCTCTTGTCAAGAATCCGAAATTAATCCTTGCAGACGAACCAACGGGCAATCTGGACAGCAAAAGCGGCAAACAGATATTGACCGCGCTCAAAGAATACTCCAAGCAACATCTTGTGCTTATCGTTTCGCACAATCGTGAAGACGCGGACGTGTATGCGGACAGGATCATCGAGCTTGCCGACGGGCGCGTCGTGAGCGATATGGAACGTAACCCTCGCGCAAAAACTCTCTCGGTCAAAGAGGACGAGATCGTGATGCCGAAAGGGATACGTCTCACCTCGTCGCAGCTTGCACGGGTCAATGCGCGTCTGCTCGAAGGCAAGCCGCTGATATTGAGACAACCGGACGACAAGTTCGTCCCGACAAAGACGGTGGCTGCGGTAGCCAAACCGAGCAAATTTACGGATCACTCCATATCGCGGCGCGGCGCCGCGCGGTTATTTGCTATGTTTACCCGCAAGCAAATGACAAGTCTTGTCGTGACGATGCTGCTCGTTATATGCCTTGTTACGATATTGGGTATCGGGCAGATGTTTTTGCAGTTCGATTCGAGCGAGGAAAGTCTGGATCTGCTGTCAAGTTCCAATATGAGTCTGTTCGCCATGCAGAAGGGTTACGCGTCGACGGACGGCAGTTTCAGCAAGACGGGCTTTTATCGAACCGTGCGCATTGACGAAAGGGACATACAGCGTTTCCGCGACGCGGGATACTACGGAAAAATTTACAAAATGTACAACGTCAGTCTTGTGACGGCTGCAAGCGACTACACTTTGGAAAAATACAAATGTCTTCCCGAAGCGCAGAATTACGCCAAATTCTTCTGCAAGACGGGCAACGGAGTGTTGGTGTGCGACAGACAGTATCTCGAACGCATTTACGGCAACGATCGCGGTGAGTTGGAGGTGCTTAGCGGAGATATCGACGGCGAAGGGGTAACGGAGGGAGTCGATCTCATTGTTACCGACTACTTTGCCGACAGCATACTCAAACGCACGTCGAGCATGGCGACTTACGGCTCGGATATATACGCCGCTCTTACCAACGGCAAGGTTAAGTTTAACAGATATCGTATCGGCGCGGTGATAAATACCCGCTACAAAGAACGCTATGCCGATCTGTTGCAGATGGTGGCGGACGGCGCGTCTGCCGACGATCTGAAAGCGTTGCCCTCCTATTGCGATCTGATAGACGAACTCAGTCTCACCTTGAATACGGCGTACAACTTCAACGAACGCTTCGCGGAGGATATTACCGATTACGACAAGACGTCATACATATATTTCTCGTATTTGTCCGATCCGACTATCACATTCGAAGGCAAGCAATATTCCAACGGAACGTTCTACTGCGCGCGCGACGAAAAGCTCAAAGCGGGTCAGGTGAAACTGTGCAAATCCATATGGAGAAGCGTTACGGGGCTTAATAAGAGCGACGACGACAGCGCCTATTGGAACAGTCTCAAAGGCAAGAAAGTGACCTTTACCGTTCGCGACAACGCCACAGGAGAACCGCTTACGTCGGTGGAACTCGAAATTGTCGATTTCGTCGCCAAGGACGGCATGCGCGTATCCGTCGATACGCTGAGAGAACTGCGCAAGTACGACACCGTGCCATTTGCCTTGTATTTCGACGACACCTCCGATATAACGAATATTTACAATGCGGGCGATTCCGACAACTTCTATGTGCCGTCGATGCAGTATATGGCGGTGCAGTCCGTCGCCGGCGCGGTAAAAGTATTTAAGGATTTCTTTCTCATCATAGTGGCGGTTTTGTATGTCATTTGCGCCGTAGTGCTTGTATCTTTCGGCGTGCGTAGCATCCGCAAAAACATCTTCGAGATAGGCGTCCTGCGCGCCATGGGGACAAAAACTCACTATCTTGCCATTATATTTGCTTTGCAGATGGTAATGTTGGGGTTGATAGTCTGTATCTTTGCGCTCGGCGGAATGTATCTCGGCGTACGCTTCGGCAATGCCGTATTGGTCAAAGGGTTTGTGGCGTATACGGGCAATCCTTTGGCGGGGCAGTTGACGATAATACGTTTCCGCAAGACGACGGCTTTGGTGGGCGCCGCATTGGTGTTGGCGCTGTCGGTTATCGCAAGCGTGGTGCCCGTCGTGTCATTGCGGCGTATCAAGCCGAGACAGATAATCGTTTCCAAAGACTGATCCCGACGGGATATTAAACACGACTCCTTGTAATATTTTTTATATGAATGCAACCCCGAGGCTTTGAAGCCGAGGGGTGCATTTATTTTACCATTAGATTCCGACCATACGCAAGTCGCTCGGGTATTCGGTGCAAAAAGGAAGTCGCTCGTGCGGTCGCGCTCAAAAAGGCTTCACTTCGCGCCCAATTAAAGGCGCCCCTTCAAGCGGAAGGGGAGCTGTCTGCGTTAGCAGACTGAGGGGTTTGACCTTTTAACAAACATCCCCCGCAAGGGCTGCAATCTCGGTACACGCCCGAGATTGCAGGTGGAATTTTCGCTTTGTTCGCTGCTATGCGCGATACGCGCATCTCCGACATTTCTCACGGCGCATTTATTTTATCGGTGTTTTTGCTTTATTTTGGCAAATTTCGGTGAGGAAGCGTTGCGGCAGTTCACCCATTGCAAAATGCCGCGGTTTGTGATATAATACTATTTCGGAATATAGCTATGAAATACATATACAGAATTATATTTACAACGATCCTTGTCTTGGTCCTTGCGCTGACGGTTGCGCTTGCGGTCGGGTGCCGCCCCGAGGGCTTACCCGAATCGGATAAGGGCGAAGAGTCCAATCCCTTCACCGTTACCGAAGCGTATTACGCCATCAAGAAGATGTCCCCCAACAGACTCTCCGACAGGACGTTTTTTGTTATCGGCAGAGTGTATGACGTTGCGGAGGAGGAGCTTACTCTGTACGATCCCCTGCGCGACAACCTGCGTCTGCACATTCCGTCAGCCGAATTCGTCGGCGATATGTCGGAGTTGAAAGAAGAGGACTGCGTGTTGATAAGCGGTAGATTTATGCTTTATCAGAACAGCGCTTACAACAGTGCGCAGATAATGAACGCGACGCTTGCGGATAAGTACGCGTCCGGCACGGAGAAAAATCCTTTGACCGCGACGGAAGCTTTTATGGCGGCGTACGAACTCGGCTACGACGCCTATTCCGACAAGCCCGTCTATGTAAGAGGCACGGTGACGGGAGAAGTCGTGACGGGCGAGGGCAATACGTATCGATTCGATATACGCGATAGCGTAACGCTTTTTACGCTGACCGTTTATTATGCGGCGGGCGACCGTCCCCAAGAGGGCGACACGGTTACTTTGTACGGCTATCTGTACAATTATCACGACAGCGTGTACGAGATGAAGTCCTATTCCGAGCAGGATCTGCTCATAGCGGATGTATTTTCTCCTCGGGTAAGTCGAATAACGCTGAGCTTGCCGAGCTATCTGGAAAACGGTCGGAGCGTTAAGATAAACGTCGCCACCGAACCTGCGGGTTATGAGGGGGACGTGGATCTGTTCTTCGACTTCGATCGGGGTTATGCCCGTCTGGACGGCGACTCGTTGACTAACGTAAATTCGTCGGAATACGACGGTTTCGTTACGGTCAGGGCGGAGTTGGACGGAGTTACGGCGGAAGCCTCTGTGGCGGTGTGGTCGGGTACGGGTACGGATTCCCGTCGGACGTTGAACTATTCGCAGGCGGCGGAACGCATAGACAATATGCCCGTTGGCAGCGTCTCGGACAACTATTATTACGTCAGCGGCGTCGTCGCGTCCCTTCCGCTTCGGTCGGACGGCGGATACGACTTTGAGTTACGCGATATAGACTACGACTTGCGCATTGCCGTTTCCGACGCGGTATTCGACAGCGACGTTGACGTCGACGGCGTGCGTCGCGGAGACAGCGTTACCGTCAGGGGAAAGCTTTGTCACGGCGCAAACGGTGAATTGGAACTCGTCGGCGGGTGTACCGTTGAGAGTTGGCGCGCGGAAAACGCTGTTTTTGTGGATCTGACGGTGTCGGCTGCCACCATCAAAGTGGGCGAGGAGGCGACGTTTTATGTGTCCACCGATCCGACGGGTTACGAGCAATTTGTCAAGTTGGAGATAGTATTCGGCGATTGCGGCACATTGGAAGGCAGGACTTTCTTTGCGGAGAAACTCGGCACATGCGTAATATACGCCTCCCTCAACATAGACGGCACATATTATACAAGTCAAGGAATTACGCTGAAAGTGGTAAGCGATATAGAAGAAGAAGTCACCGTCACGCTTGCCGCAAACAAGTACTTCATCGAATACTCCGACAATACTTTTGTGTACGCCGATGTGCAGCCTGCCGAGTACGTCGATTGGCTGACATTTGAGATCACCGACGGACGGGACGTGGCAAGTCTTGTCGGCAGCGCTCAAACGCAGCGCTCCGTATATCCGCTCGACAAGGGCTTCGTAACTATCGTCGCCAAGGTGGGAGATTATGTCAGCAACGCGGTAACGATACAGATCGTTCGCGACGATCCGTATACGAATATCGGGGCGAGCGGTTTCTATAACAACAATTACAAGCCCGCAGCCGATCTCGAAGACAGCTATTGGCGCACCAAGCACAATCTGATGAGCGGAGATATATCCGATCAGGATCAGGCGCCTACGCTTGCGCAATACCGACCCAAGCAGAACGGCAAATTCGTGCGCAATTCCGACGAAAATTACTTCGACAACGGCAACAGCTACAAGGTGGTGGATTTCTACGGCAACGTCGTCAATACCGTATACAAGTTCGGCGCGTATGTCAGCCTCGAAGAAGTTGCGGCATATGTCTACGCTTACGGCGACGTCCCCGCCAACTATTCCGCAAAAAAGAGCGTCAACCCGACGTCAAGCCCCTGGGGCAAATATCTTCGTCTTAACAACAGCAGTTTCAGCGGAGACACAAGCAGATATCCCTATGAACCCGTCTTGCCGAATATAAGCGGCTGCGGAGGGACGTATCGCTACTATGAGATAGATATAGGAACCACGGGCACCGATTGCGATCCCTCTTACAGCGCGAAGCCATATAACGACGGTTCGTATATCACGCGCGGCGCGGCGCGCATAGTGTACGCCCGCTATGACGGCAACGGCGATCTGCTTACGCCCTCGGAGAGATATGTGTTCTACACATATAACCATTACAACGACTTTTGCGAATATCTCAATTACAGCGGCGGTTGGGGCGAGACGTTCGGCAACATAACGGGCGGCGGACAGATATCGAGCAGTTACAATTACAATCCCACGCCCTATGTGGAAGTTGCGAGAAGCAGCTTCGGTTGTAAGTAACGGGCAACGAGGCAAGTCGCGCGTCGGCAAATTGCCCGCGCAATCGAGAACTTGACTTAACTAAAAAACGGTGCGCCGTCCTATCGTATCCTCTGCCATGGGCGTTCGGGACGCGATAGAACGGCGCCTCATTGAATTTCGCGCGGCGTTTAACGCATAAATTTTTAAGGTGATGTTATGAAAAAAATCAAAATCGTATTTTTACTTGTTGCCGTTATATTGGCGCTTACCGTTTCGTTGTCCGCCTGCGATAACGATCCTATCACGATGAGCGATCCGGAGGATATTTCCGATATCGAGCAAGCCGTCCGCGACGTTGCGGCAAATCTGGATATGGACGAGCTGTCGGCGGATACGGACTCGACGGACGCCGAATTAGTCGCCAACGGAGACGTTACCCTGTCCGAGAGCGGTAAATATCTGTTTCGGGGCAACTACGGCAAGATAGTTATCGCGGAAAGCGGACTTAAATTGCATTTCTTTCTGGACAATGCGCATATCGGCTGCGACGACGGCATAGCGATAGACGGCAGCGACGTCAAGAAAACGGAACTTACCGTTACCCTCGCGGAGGGCACGGACAACAGCGTAAGCAGCGGTGCGCCGGAGACAAACGTAACGGGCGACAACGCCGTTCAGATCAAGGGCAGTCTCGATATCAACGGACAAGGCGCGCTTGCCGTTTCCAGCAACGGCAAAAACGGCGTCAAGGTGTCCAAGGGATTGCGCATAACGGACGCCGACGTTACTATCGAGGCGGACAATCACGCCGTGGCGGCGATGTATATATGCGCCCGCGATTGCAATATCGAGGTCAAGTCCGCAGGCAAGGACGGTCTCAACGCCGAGTGCGACGACGAAACGGACGCCTTCACCCTTGAAGAGGGATTTGTCGCGTTGCGGGACGTAACATACTCTTGCGTAAGCCGCGGCGACGGGATACAGGCGGATACGGTAGTGTATATCGACGGCGGCAGTTACGATATCGTCACGCAGGGCGAATTTGTGGAAAATACTGCGGCAAATCGCGAGGAATACGACTTGACCGCGGACGACTTCCGATATATCCGAAATGGCGACAGCTATGAGAAGGTGGCAAGCGATTTCTTCGGCGGCGGTACCAAATACGCGCTTAAACAGGGGTGCAAGGGCGTCAAAGTCGGCGAAATAGAGTATCCCGACCCCGCCGACGATAGCAAGGAGATAACCGTAACCGACGGCAAATACTGTATCGTGATAGAGGACGGCGATATTACCGTCGACAGCACCGACGACGCCGTACACGCCAACAGCGGAGATTTGCTCGTCAAGGGCGGCTCGCTGACGTTGAGTACGTTCGACGACGGTCTCACTGCCGACAAACTTACCCGAATAGAGGGCGGCACGGTAGACGTGTTGCAGAGCTACGAAGGTATAGAGGGCGGCAATGTGGAGATAACGGGCGGCAACATAAGCGTCGTCGCTTCCGATGACGGTATCAATGCGGCAAGCGACGATCTGTCCGTGCGCGAACATATCATCATCAGCGGAGGAGATATCGTCGTCAATGCGGGCGGCGACGGTATAGACAGCAACGGCAGCGTTGAGATAACGGGCGGAACGGTGACGGTGTACGGTCCCACGTCGGACGGCGACGGCGGTCTGGACAGCGAGACGGGCATATACGTCAACGGTGGAACGCTTATCGTGCTTGCTTCGCGCGGCATGACGGAACTGCCCGTTGACGATTCGGCGCAATATGTGATAGCTTTCGGGCAGGTAGATATCGCGGCGGGCGCAGTCGTCAGCTTACGCGACGAGGACGGCGGCAAGCTGTTTGAGGTAACGGCGGTCAAGGCGAGCAAGACGCTTATTTTCAGCTCGGCAAGTCTCCGCAAAGGCGTTACTTATTCCGTATATTCCGACGGCAAAGCGATTGCCGAAGTCAAGCTCACGGACAAGATAACTTCGCAGGGCGTGCAAGGCGGCTTCGGAGGCAATCCCGACGGTTGGATGCCGGGCGGTCCGGGCGGACCCGGGGGACCGGGAGGCAGACCGCCGAGATGACAGAGGTTACATTTGCTTTGTACTGTTGCTTGCGCCCCGTCGGAGCGAGAGTATCCCAACGCAAGATAATCTGCCTTGCTCCAAACATTTGACATAGAGCGGAAATTTGTTTAACATACGAAAAAAAACGCGGTTTTGTCCGCGTTTTTTCATACCCATATTGTTAAAAACGTAATTTGTTGTTATTTGTTGCCCTGTTGCGCAGCCTCGTTGCGCGGTTCTTCGCTCGACGTATCGGATAATTCCTTTTTTATGCGCTGTTCGTCCTGCGTCAGCGGCGTCTTGATATCTTTCAGTTGCGCCGCGGTCAGATTGCCGTTTTTGCGTTCTATCTTGATCTCCCACTGAATGAGGAACGTCAACGCCGCTCTCAACAAAATTATCGCGCCGAGTATCAACAATTCTTCCCAATCGCGTACGACCACGGTGCGCAGCAACTCGCCGCCTATCTTGAATTCCAACGAAAGCGCTATGCCTTCCGCCAATTTGAGGCGCACATGCTGTTGACGCTTGAACAATCCTATTACCGCCGATACGATGGCGTATATCAGAACGACGGTACCCACCAATTCGATAAGCAACACGATGTAACGTATTACCAGATCGAAATATTTTTCTATCGATTCGTAAAATTCCATTTGCAACTCCTTGTGCGGCAATCGCTATCCGATAATTATCATAACAATTTATCGCGCGATTGTCAATACGCAATTTTTTTATTCTCCGTATTGTTTTTGCTTTTGCGTCGCGGCGGATAATAAAACTTAAAATGACCTTAAAAACACACATTTTATAACGGTTTTTGCCGTATTTTGAGATATTTTGCACACTTATGTCGATTTTCTATTGACATAGTTAATATAAACAGGTAAAATACTTAAAGGATATTGTTGTTGGATTTAGACAATTTGATTTTTGTTTGGTTTGACAATTACAAGTAAGTTTATAATTGTGTTTGATTGACAGTCATATTCAATTCTATGCTTACCGCGAGGTTTATAATCGCAAACCTCCTATCTCGCAGACGGGAGATTTATTTTTATGCTTTATTGGATACTATGGCTTGTGTTGGGTTTGGCGTTGAACGTAACGTTCAGTGTTGCTTTGCCGCTGTCCGTCAATAAGTTGCGCCGCTGTTACGCGGAGCGTTCTTATGTGCACAGCCTGTTGTGGCTCGGCGTCTCCGCCCTGTTGACGGCGGCGGATATTTTTGTGTTTTGTTGGGGGATAGCGACCTTTGTCGAGCAAAGCTGTGCGGATTATCCCTGCGGCTATCTTTCCGACGGCGGCAGTTTTGTTTATTGGCCGATCTGTGTCGCGGCGGGTATCTTTGCCGCGGGATTTGCCGCGGGAGCGGTATTGCTGCGTCGTACCGCCTGCGAGAAACCATCGGCGGACGTTGAGGTACCCGTCGGCAATATAGGCGGCAAGGCATTTACGGCGGCGCGTATAACGGCGTTGGTGCTTGCAATAGCTATGAGCGCGGTGATACTCACCCTGATAGCCGATTACGTCCTGTTGCACGAGACGGATCTGTTTACGGCAAAGCGATTGGTGCTTGGCGGTGTTGCGGCGGAACTCGTTGCTGCGGGCGTGGTATGCGCGGTCTTTCGCAAAGCGGTTTGGAAGAGGCGTTGCGAGATAATGTTTTCGCTGTGCGGCGCGCTGTTCGTCTTGTTTGTCGGTTTGCACATATTGTTGGCACATTATCCGCGAGATACAGTGGAAGCGGCGCTGCTTTTCGGCGGAACGTGGATATTTATTGTATTGCCTATGGCGTTTACGGTGGCGATGATGTTTTGGTTGGGATTGCGCAAGCGCGATCGTTCCGAGACGTCGCCGACCGTTCGATAAAAAATTTTTTTGTAAAGGGAACATATGAATTATTTAACAGCAAGTATCACTTTGAGCGAAGTCTGGAATTTTATCAAGAGTCCCGCGTTCATCATCATCTATATGGCGTTGATGGTGGTTCTGATGGGGTTGATAATCGTCGCCGCCATGCTCAACGAGCGCCGTCTGACGAGCGCCGCGCAGAGACTGACGGAAAGCGCCGATAAGGCGGAAGAGCGGGAGCGGACGCATTCTTGCCGTTTTGAAACGCTCAGATCAATAGACGAAAGCGCCGCAGAGCGTACCGATTACGTCAGGGATTTTACTCTCCGCGAGTTCTGCGACGAATTTCGCAAATTTGCCGCTGGCAAGCTCGGTCTGTATTACGACGAGGACACCGTCCGCGCCTTCGTAAGCGGCATAGCGGTATCTCATCTCATCATATTGCAGGGTATGTCGGGCACGGGCAAGACGTCGTTGGCGTTCGCTTTGGGCGAATTTCTCGACAACCCGTCCGCGGTTATACCCGTACAGCCCATGTGGAAGGAACGTTCCGACTTGCT
>CANQNJ010000017.1 GCA_947625185.1 uncultured Clostridia bacterium | reverse complement strand
CTCGAAACGCTCTCTTCCGCTATCGCGGCGACGGGTTCCGTTTGCATATCCTCGACTACGACGGTATAGTACTCCACAAAGCCGCCGTAGCGAACGTAAACCTCCTTTTCGCCGACGGTATCGGTGGATATTTCATCGACGGAATAACCGAACACTTCTTCGCGAAGCGGCTCGGAGCTGTAACGCATAAAGACGTTAAGTCCGCCGCATTCAAACGGTTCGCCGACGGTAAATTGCTTGCGTACGGCAGAGTCGTCCAACTCCAATCCGACGGGCAGACGCTCCTCTTCCGCCTGAATGTCTACGGTGTAGAACGCCGTCTGGTCGCCGTAACGTATGGTGACGGATGGCGTCCCCTCCCACGACATCATAGGCGGCTCCACCGTGTAGTCGGTGACCACCTCGGTAAACGGTTCTCCGTCGTAATTCGCCGTGACGACGAGTCCTTCGCAGTCAAACGGGTCGCCCAAGTTGAAATTGCGCTTGACGGCGCTTGTGTCCAACGTAATCCCGACCAGATTGCGTTGCTTGACTACCTGTTCGCGCGCGACGAGTATGCCCTGTCCGCGAGAAACGACATGTTTGTGCAGCATCAGGATCGCAAATACGATCAGCGCTACCGCCGCCAACAAAAGCTGCGCAAGAATAAGAGCCAGCACCGTAGTGGATACTGCCCAATCTCCCTGTGTGAAGATATCGATAAGTTTCGACATAGCGTTACCTCTTTCCGTTCGTTTGTCTGAATCCGCGTTCGACGCAGCCGAACGGGAATATTTTTGTCGGTTTGCGCCGACCGAAAAGCTGATTTTGTCTGAACGGCATTGCCGTTTGCCGCATTCCGCGGTTCGATACAAATTGCGTTAGATAAGGGACGATTCGTCATCGGCGACGCGGCGACCGTCCTTGCAAAAACATCGAAGAACTCGGTCGGCACGGTTTTTGCCCCATATCCGCTCCTCCAAAGGGGCGAAAAGAGCATAAAATCCCCCATTACGCGTTTTATATTTATTTAAGTATAATATGTGCGCATACGTTCGTCAAGTTTTTTGGTAAAAAAAATCCCAAAAAATCGAAAATTTGCATATTTTATACCCGTTTTTTTCATTTTTTTCACCCCGTATGGCGTTTTTTGAGGCGTTTTCAGGGAGTTTGGGACATAATTTGCCGCTTGTAGGCGAAGTTCTTCTTAAATAATATTCGCGAAATTTCATTTTTGTTAACAAAATTGATATAAAAAATGCCGAAATAAATTATAAGTTGCGTATTTTTCGTTCAATCCCGCGCCGAACCGCATATCGCCGAAAATTTACCGCTAAAAGCACAAAAAACATACCCCCCCCCCATTTTTGATGGCAAAAAATCAAAAACGGGACGTTAAATTCTCACTCTGATTGCAAACGCAGTTACGACCGACATAGTATTATATGTAAATAATATTTTATATTTATCTACCGATTACAATAATTAAAAGCAAGCGATACCGCGTCTGCCGCATTGAAAAACGCAACGCAAAATACGCAAGACAAAACTGACGCGGCGAGCGTTGCTCGGCTCAAATGGGATCGGCAACATATACGCATATGCTCATATGCGCAAGCGTCTCCAAGCCGTCCGATCCGATAAGAATAAACGAGTGGTATCGTGGTATATTGCGCAAAGAGACTTATCGCGTTACGTCCGCAGCGCAAGACAACACGCGGACGAGCCGATCTTATGCGCCCCGCCGCCACGACCGCGCGTATACTTACTTAATCGCTCATATCGCCGCAGGTTGCAGCATAACGCGCTCTCTTTCCGCAAATCTGTCGTTACAATTCATCATAGAGACCTTGGCGCAACTGTACGTATATCCGAGAACCGTTCCGCGCCGTATATCCGAAATAAAAAATTTATCGCAATATTTTGCACAATATTGAAATAAGGGTATAGACAAAGCAATTGTATTATGATACAATATGGCTGATTCGGAGGTACTATGAACGACGTCGTCTACGTAGGCAAACACTTACGCACCTATCTCGTTGCCAAGCACTCTCACGACAATTGGGAATTCGTCTACTGCACAGGCGGCGCGGGCGAATTCATAATCGATGACGCAACGACAATCCGTTACAGTTCGGGGGAAGTGGTTATCCTGCCTCCGAACGTTGAACACACCAACACAAGCGCAAACGGATTTACCAATATCCATGTACGCATCGCGGACGCGACATTGCCCTTCAAGACGCCCATCCGTATTGTCGACGACAACGACAAGCACGTTTTGAGCGCGTTTGAGGACATTTTTTATTACTACAACAACCATATAGAAAAGAGACAGCTGCTGCTGTCGGCGTTGAGCAACCTTATAGTCAACTATGTGATAGCGTTTCAACACGACAAACAGCTCTCCAATGCGGTGGAAGAAATAAAAAACGACATCGTACGCAACTTTCCCGATTGCGACTATGAGTTGGACGAATATCTCAAATCGTTGCCGTTCAGCTACGACTATCTGCGCAAGTTGTTCAAAAGCGAAATGGGTATAACGCCGCACGCCTATCTGACGCATATACGTATGCAGACCGCGCAGAAACTGCTCAGTTCGCTCGACCACGAATACAACGTCTCCAAGGTGGCAAGTATGTGCGGATACGACGAACCGCTCTACTTCTCGCGCGTATTCAAAAAGCACTTCGGCTGCTCGCCGATACAATATCAGAAACGACACACCCTCAACGGCAATTGACGGATACGCAGCGGCAAGGCGTGAGAGAACGAAGGATAATAGGAAGAAGGTGAAGTTGTGCCGATGGCACAGTGAAGTTGCCTACGGCAGTGAAGTTCGCGACTGCGTCGCAAGTTGCGGTCGGACATAAGTTAAAGCAACTTGTTTCTTAACAGTGCTTATCTCGGAATATATATACCTATAAAACCGTACCCGATATTTCTCGCATAACCCACCCCAAGTCCCCCGAAAAGGGACTTTTTTCGTAGAGAGCATAAAAAAATTCGCCCCATATGCGTACAAAACAATACGGGGTGGAATAATTGCACATATGACCGAATGTTCATATGTTAATAATTGCTTGATTTCGGTATTGCGCAAGATGAACAAAGCCATACATCAGGCGTCACTTGCCGCTGCCGAGCTTAAAATATAATATAATCGCCGCCGTCGCGCCGACGGTTGTCCTAACAGACGAGATATTATACCCACCTCCGCCGACAGAGAGTCTGCGCCGCAGGACAGGCATATCGCACAGCGCAAACAAGCACTATTGCGCCGCATCAGCCAATTTAACGCCGCAGCCCCACTTGCATAGCGATTCAAGCGCGACTGCGGCGTTTTCGTTGACGGTTATTTGACAAATTTGCGCATGCACGATCAGTCCTGCGCTTCGAGAAATTTTTGCAAAGCGCCGCGCATGCCGAGTCGGACGATATCCGTAAGATAAGCGGATACTATCTGAATGTTGCTCTGCGTTGCCAGACCGCCGTTTATATAGCTCAACGCTTCGCGCGCGATAACGTTTGCGTCGCGGTTGTTTTGCCACAGCTCCCGCCAGAATTCCAGATGACGCGCCTCGTCCTGCAAGGCGATAGGCGCATTGCCGCGTCTGCCGCGCAGGAATATTACCGTTGCGGCGAAAGCAAACATAACATAACGCGGCGCCGTACCGTACAGCCGCAGATAATCGTTGTATACGGGTATCAACCGCGCGGTGAATTTGCTCGTGGAATTGCTCGCGACGGGCAGCAGCTCCTGCCGTATAAAGGGGTTGCGGAAGCGATCCAGAACGCCGTCGGCATAGGACGCAGTGTCCGCCTTGGGCAGATTGATCGCAGGCTCGATCTCGTCGAGAACAAGACCTTCTACGAAACGTCCGACGTCGGGATCGTCCATTGCCTCTCCGACGGTTTCCGTACCGCACATATACGCTATCGGCGCCATAGCCGTGAGCGAACCGCCCAATACTTTGACTTGACGCTTTTTGTACGGAGCGAGGTCGGGTGCAAAGATAACGTATAAGCCGCCCTTGTCCGCGGGAAAACGCTGTTCGACAAACGGTTCCTTTTTGAGTACCCACCGATAAAACACATCCGCCTTGACGACGTTGTCGTCTTTGTAACCCGTCTGCGCCCAAACATGTTCTGCGACGTCAAACGAGTCGAGGACGGTCCTGTCCGCCAAAGTGTCCGTAAAGTGATTTGCGGTAGTAAGCCACTCGATAAAGTCATCGTCCATATTGCATATCTGCGCCAACTGCACCAGAATACGTTTGAGAACGGCGCCGTTGTTGTCCATCGACTCGCACGGCAGGACGGCAAGTCCCTTGTCGGGGTCGCCGTTGAAGAAACTGTATCGCTCATACAGAAAAGCCAACAATTTGCCGGGGAAGGAACGGGGACACACGTCCAGATTTACGTCCTTGCTATCCAAAACGATACCCGTCTCGGTAGTATCGGAGATAACCGTTTCCAACTGCTCGCTGTGAGCGTAATTGAGATATTTGTCGTATTGCGTATAAGGATCGATAAAGTCCTGCAAAACGTCGATTATCTCCCGACGCTGTACCTGTTCTCCGTTGTCAATGCCTTCGACACACAGGGTATACAAGCCGTCTTGCGCGCGGAGCATTTCCGCACGGCCTTGCGGCAGAGTCTGAACTACTGCGACTCCCGCGTCGATAACGCCCTCATTATTGAGCCGCTGCACTATCCAATCCGCAAATGCCCTCAGAAAGTTGCCCTCGCCGAATTGCAGTATCTTGACGGGACGAAAAGGTTTTTCGTAGTTTTCCTTGTTGAGCTGTTTCATACATACCTCGCTGAATGGTTCGTTCGCTAACAGTTTAGCACAATAGTCGATTTGAGTATACTTTTTTTGCCGTATTTTTGCGATATGCGCCTTGTCAAAACGGCGTTTTACGCAGGCGTGTCGTGCCGACAAATCCGGATATCCAAGCCAATAACGGCAAAGAGCGCACAAGCAAATACATTTATTTCATTTATATCATTATAACCGATAAACCCCGTTTGTCAATAGCAAAACGGCACTTTTCCGCCGCCGAAACACTTAAATCGTGCAATAAAAAAAGCCGTTGGATCCGCTTGCGACGAGCGACTGCTCGAAAAAACGGCACGGCTTGTTATACATAATATTGATTTACCTGAGAAACAGATAAATAAGCGTTGCGGCGAGACCGAACCCCACGAGGATCATCAACAGGATGGGTCCGTACACCTGAAAAGCCGCGGCGATCATCGCGCGCCGTTCCTTACGGGTAGTCTGTACGGCGTTCTTGCGCTTGCGGTCGCGTTCTTCGAGATCCTCCGGCGTCTTGCCTTCCAAGCCCGCCATAGAGTAGATCGTTCTGCCGTCATCCTCTTTGTAAACGACCTTGGATTTACGCTTCCTGCTCATTGTGTTCCGTTGAAGAGACTTCTGCGTCATCGAGGTTCTCGTCGAAAAGGTGACACGCAACAAAGTGACCTGCGCTTATCTCACGCATTTCCGGTACAGACTCGCTGCACCTCTCCATACAATACTTGCAACGGGTGTGGAATTTGCACCCCTTAGGCGGATTGGCGGGGCTGGGAAGTTCTCCGCTGAGTTCCTCGGGCTTTGCCTTGCGGTGCGGATTGGGTACGGGTACCGCGCTGAACAACGCCTGCGTATACGGGTGGCTGGCATTGCCGCAAATATCCGCGGTACTGCCCATCTCCACGATATTGCCGAGGTACATAACGGCTATGCTGTCGCTGATGTACTTGACGACGGACAGGTCGTGCGAAATAAACATATACGATATACCCATCTCGCGTTGAAGTTTCTTCAACAGATTGATGACCTGTGCCTGAATGGATACGTCCAATGCCGATACGGGTTCGTCGCAAATGACGAGATTGGGCTTGACCGCCAATGCCCTTGCTATACAAATACGCTGACGTTGACCGCCGCTGAATTCGTGAGGATATCTGTCGTAATAGTGAGGTTGAAGTCCGCAACGGCGCATAACTTCCAACACGTAATCGTGGATTTGCTCCTTGGGAACGATGTGATGTACCTTGACCGCTTCACCGATTATCGCGCCGACCGTCATACGGGGAGGCAACGACGAATACGGGTCCTGAAATACCAATTGCAACTGCGTACGCAGCGGACGAAGCTCCTTGCGTTTGAGCTTGGCAAGTTCGTACTCTTTGCCGTTCTCGTCGGTGTATATCGCCGATCCCTCGGTGATGTCGTACAGACGCAAAATGGTACGTCCGAGCGTGGTTTTGCCGCAGCCCGACTCGCCGACGATACCTATCGTCTTGCCGCGTTCCAGATCGAAACTGACGCCGTCCACCGCTCTCAGATATGCCTGCACCTTGCCGAACATACTCTTGCTGACGGGGAACCATTGTTTGAGATCTCTTACATTGAGAATATACTTCGGCGCGTTTTCCAAATTGCGGGAAGAGTCCGTCAAGCCGAATTCGGTTGCCGTTTCGTTCTTTTGGCGCGGATTTCTCGGTTTTCTGTGGCTTGTGTATAATATATAGCCGATGTAGCAAAATTCCGCAACTATCAGCAGTCCAAAGATTACTCCCAACCATACGGATGCCTGTTGAGACAGTGAGAGTAAACTAATCATCTGTTATCCTCCTAAGTTTGCCTGTGGGCGCTTGCTATGTGTAACAAGCAAATATTTACAGGCGACTATTTTTTGTATTTGTGACAGAAAACGCTGTGGGTGGGCGATACTTTTATTTCTTCGGGATACTTGCCCTCGCAACACGCGCACCGCTCTCCGCAACGGTCCTTGAACAGGCACTCGTCGGGAATGTTGATGGGATTGGGCACCACCCCGGGTATGCTGTACAATTCGGCGTCGATCCCCGTATCGAATGTGGGCTTGGCTTTCTGAATGCCCTTGGTGTACGGGTGAAGGGGATTGTCGAATATCTCGTACACGGTGCCCTTCTCCACTATCTTGCCCGCATACATTACCACGACGTAGTCGCAAGTCTCCGCCACAACGCCGAGGTCGTGCGTGATAAGCACAACGCTGGCGTGACATTGCTTCTGAACTTCCTTGATAAGGTGCAATATCTGACTCTGAATGGTCACGTCCAATGCCGTAGTCGGTTCGTCCGCTATTATAAGTCTCGGGTTGCCGACAAGCGCTATCGCTATCATTACGCGCTGACGCATACCGCCGGAAAGTTGATGGGGATAATAATCCACGATAGTCTCCGGCATAGGTATCCCCACTCGGGACAGCATCTCTATCGCCTTGGCGCGCGCTTCCTTCTTGGTGGCAAGCGGGTTGATGAGATACACTACCTCCTCTATCTGATACCCGACGGTAAAGACGGGGTTGAGGCTCGTCATCGGCTCCTGAAATATCATCGAGATATCCTTGCCGCGGATACGGTACATATCGTCCGTGGGCATCTTAGCGATGTCGTAAGTGACTTCCTTCATCTCAAAGAGGGGCACACCGTCCTCCGAACGCGCTTGAAGAGGAACTTTGACGGGATTGCCGTCTCTCCCCTTGACCACTTCGCCCTTGTCGTTGACTTTGTCGGTATAGACAATGTTGCCTTCCTCGTCCGTGACGTAAATGGGGATCTTCTTGCCCTTGCCGTCCAATACGAAGTCGCGCGTGGCGAAACGTATCGACCCTTCGGTGACTTGTCCCTGAGGCGCCTGTACCAATTGCATAATGGACAGGCTTGTTACGCTCTTGCCGCAGCCGGACTCGCCCACCAGACCCACTATCGAGTCCTTGGGGACGGAAAAACTTATGCCGTTGACGGCTTTGGATACGCCGCTGTCCGTATAGAAATAAGTATGAAGGTTCTCCACTTCGAGGATATTGTCGGGATCGTTGAGTTCGGTCGTGAAATACTCCGGAGAGACCTTCCTGCGCTTGGCTTTCTCGTATTTCTTCATCTCGGAGAGATTGCTTCTGAGAATAGCGCGGCTTTCTTTCAGACTGAGAATATAGGGATTCTTTTCTTTTTTCGTTTTCACAGTGTTACCTTTTGTTATATTTCTCACGCGCCGTGCGCGCAGAAAACTTATTGCGCCGAACTATCGGCTGTTACTTCCTTGCCTTGGGATCCATTGCGTCTCTGAGGCCGTCGCCGACGAAGTTGAAGCCGAGTACGGCGATAACTATCAACAGACCCGCGGGGATCCACAGATTGGGATAATAGGACATCGTTATCGGGTCGGTAGAGGAACTGATCATCGTTCCCCAAGCGGCATACGGGATGGGGATACCGAGTCCCAGATAGGACAGCGTTGCCTCGTACAGAATGATACCGCCGAGTCCCAACGTCATTGAAACGATGAGTTGCGGCATTATGTTGGGTACAAGGTGCATAAATATGCGTCTCCAAGTGGGGATACCCATAACTTCGCACGCCACGATATATTCCTGTTCGCGCAGATACAGTATCTGTCCGCGCACCATACGCGCCGTGCCGCTCCAACCGAAGATTGTCATTATCACCATCAGGTAGTAAATACGCGCTTGCCCCGGTACGCCCCAACTGTCGATAACGACGGACGCTATCAACAACAGCGGCAATGTGGGGATACAGTTAAGTATATCCACGATACGCATCAACACCTGATCCACCCATCCGCCGAAGTAGCCGGATATGCCTCCGATGATAACTCCGAGAAGCGTCTCCAAGATGACGACGACGAATCCTATGGTAAGGGATACTCTGCCGCCGTACATAAGACGCGCGAATACGTCCATTCCGCGGACGTCCGTGCCGAGAATATGATCCTTGGAAGGCGCGGCATAGTTGTTCAGTTCCACCTCGGTATAGCTGAATTGATAGGCGTATTTGTCCACCTTCTCTCCGTCCACCTCGTAGCTTATCCAATCGCCGTAACGTTTGAGAACTTTGGTTCTGTCCACGTCGGTCTCGCCCCAATTGTAACCGAAAACTCTGCCGATAGGCGGACCGAGAAATGCGAATACGAACAAGGCGACTATCATTACCAGACCCACGACGGACAGACGCGAACGGAAGAAGCGTCTGAGTACCATACGGGTGGGAGTAAGTTCCTTGTAATAAACTTTTTGCTCCACGTCCTCATCGCGCAGCTGCACAAGCTCCGTATCGGCGACGAGGGCGGTTTCCGTTTGTCTTTCCTCCGAAATATCGCTTACGGGGGCGGCATTTGTCAATTTATCGTTAAATTCTTCCATCGATACCGCCTCCTCTACTTAGTAAGTTTAACGCGCGGGTCTACGACCGCGTACATTATGTCGCTGAACAATGTGCCTATGACGGTCAATACCGCCAGAAACATATTGTAGCCCATTATCAACGGCAAGTCGCCCTGAGTAAGAGACTTGTATGCTATACGTCCGATACCGTCTATGGCAAAGACTTCCTCGGTTATCATTGCTCCGCCGAACAGGCTGGGCAAGATGCCCGCCATCATTGTCATAAGAGGAATGAGCGTATTGCGGAAAGCGTGTACATACACTACTCTCTTCTCCGACAAGCCCTTGGCGCGGGCGGTGCGTATATAGTCGCTGTTGAGTACTTCCAACATATTGGTGCGCGTGTAACGCATCAGGCTGCCGATACTGAGTACTACCATCACCACCATAGGCAACGTCAAGTGCCACGCCATATCGGCAAATCGGGCAAATCCCGTTGCGCTGCTTCCGCCGCTGACAAGACCCGTCGTCGGGAACCATCCCAGAGTGCTGCTGAACAGCTTGACGAGCAATGCCGAGAAGAAGAAGCTCGGAAAGGAGATACCCACCATTGTGATGACGGTCACAGTGTAATCGCGCGCGCTGTATTGATGAGTTGCGCTTGTGATGCCGAGCGGTATCGCTATGATAAACTCAAATATCAACGCAATAAACGAGATAATGAAGGATATCCACATATGGTCGGCGATAACGCTCGTGACGGCTTTCTCGTAAGTAAAGGAACGTCCGAAATTGCCGCGCAGCATATTCCACAGCCAACTGAAATAACCGCCGAGAACGGCGCCCGCCTTCTGACCGACGGTAGCTTTCTTGTATTCTATGGTCTTGGTACGGAACCCGCTGAATTGAATTTCATAGATGTATTCGGGTCCGTGGGTTTCTTCCTCTCCCAATACGTTATAAGTGCCGCTGTGCACAGCCGTAGCCATACCCGCAAGTTCACTTATGCTGTAATTGCCGTCGTCGGTGAGCGTGAGCCTCAGCTTCTCATCGTGCGTAAGGTATTCGCCGCGCAAAAAACGCATCGCGTCCGCGTCGCCGCTTTGGAAGTGCTGCCAATCCGCGACGCTTACTTCCTTGAAGAAGGTCTGTCCGTTATATGCGCTGGAAACGTCGTTCACGGTAAAGATAAGTCTGCCGCTCGTCGACCCCTCTTCCGCGCTGAAACTGACCCCGAAAGATATCCCCGAGAAAGTGACTTTGTCTCCGTTGACGGAGAAAGTCCCCGTTTTGGTAACAGTCTCGCCCGAGGCGCGTTGGTACAGAATATATCTTCCGTTGGAAGCGTCGTCGGTACTCTTCTGTATCTCCAACTGCCACTTTTCGTCGTCTGTGTAATAATCGCCCGCATACAATTCGTGAGCGAACATATTGCCTTCCTGCACGCGCGTGTAGTTGACGTCCTTGATATCGCGAGTAAATCTCAATCCGTTGTAGTCGCTGTTTTCATCATCGATGGTTATGGTTAGGTAGCCGTCCGGCATATACAGACCGGAGTCTTTCTTGAATTGGTCCACCTGTTCCTGCGTGATCGTGCCCTGCGCCAATTGCTGCGAATACTTGGTTTCGAGGTAGTCGGCAGGCATCAGTCTCACCAAAAAATAAATGATGAGAGACACGCCCAAAAGTATGATGATGGAAAGTAAAATTCTTTTTACAATATACTTTATCATTGCTTATCCCTAATTGTTGTTTTATCGGGAGTTACGCCTGCCGCGGAACAAGTCCGCGGCAAAAGTTACTTTTTTTCAGTCGTTGCCGACGAAGCTGACTTCCCACAGTCTGTTGATAGGCCCGTTGAAGGGCGTAAGTTCATCCTTGGGAGTCAAAGTAGTGACATCGATAACGTTGGTGTTGTATGCAAACATATCGCTGCGCTGATAGGTGGGGTACTCCACTGCCAGCTCCATAACCTTGTCAAGAGCCTGAGCATATATACTTATACGCTCGTTCTGATCCAAAGTCTGACGGCCTTGGTCTATAAGCGTGGAAAGATCCTGAACAAGGTTGTACTCATATTGAAGTCTGCCTTTGCCGCCGTCACGACGGATCGCGCGGTAGCCCCAGTTAGCCGTGCTGCCCGCAAGCGAATCGATGTGATATACCTGATACATATCGGGGTCTACGCCGCTGCCCCAAGCTGCCGCCCATACGGTAAGATCACCCGTATTGAGTTTCTTCAACGCGTTGATATCCTTTTGAACGTCGATATCGAAGCCGAGTTCGTTGAGGATCTCCGCCGCGCCGAGCATCGCCTGATAGGCGGGGTGGTCGTCGCTGTCGCCCGCGATGGTGAATGTAAACTTCATGCTTGCGCCTGCGGTATTGGTATATTTGCCGTCGGCACCCTTGACGTATTGTCCGTAAGCAGATACGTTACCGGGATGCGCACTCTTCAATTCCTCTTCGCAGTGCTCTTTGCCATATGGGTAGTAAGGCCCTTCTGAATCGGTCTCTTCGGGATAAGCCCAGGAAGCGCGGGTCATAGGTCTGTAAATATCGTAAGCATACTGTCCGTAGTATCCCTTGGTGCAGAGGCTTGTGTCTATCGCGGACATGATCGCGCGGCGCACGCGCACGTCGGGAATCTTCTCAGCGTTGATGCCGATGTAGCCGTAACCGTTGGTCATAACCGTGCTATGCTCGAAGCCGTCCTTGGCGTTGACCTGGTCGATATTCTCCTGCTTGCAGTTGGGCTCGGTGAAATGGATATCGCCGTTGAATAAGCTCTCCAATCTCATATTGGCTTGAACGACCTGATAGTTGACGTACTTGATCTTTACGGGGAAGCCGAAGCTCTCGGTAAAGTACGGATTGCGCTCGAAGTGAACGACGTTGTTCTCGCGGAAAGAGTCGCTTGTTACAGTACCCGTGCCGTTTGCCGTGGTTGCCTTATAAGGACCTGCTCCCGCGGGCAGACCGATCGTGCTGTTCGCCTTGACATAATTGTTCATAAAGTCGATGCTTCCGAACTCCACGCCGAAGTGTTGTTCATAGTCGAACAGAGATATCTGTTCTTGGCTGGAATAATAGTACATCGGAGCAACCGTAAAGCCGAAGTTCCATATCGCCTTGGGGTCGATGCCTCTGATGGTGATCTGCAATACCTCATTGCCTTCCTTGACGCTGCCGTCGCTGTTGTAAGTGGGCTTGTTGCAGGTCACTTCCTGTCCTTTGACGTTGGTGAACGTCACCGGACCGTCTTTATTAACGAACTTGATGCCGGATACGTTGGTAACGCGATCACTGCCTAAACCGTTGAAGTAGTTTTCCATAGCCTTGGCGGTAAATTCCGAAGCAAGGTTGCTTGCCGTCTTCCAATAGTTGATAACTTCGGACATATTGCGGCTTACGGAACCCGCTTCGACGTAGCTGTCATAGACAAGCTGAATGACGTCTTTTTCGGACATATTTCTGATGCTGTTTGCGTCGCCCAAAGTATATTCGAGTCTGCGCTCGTCCTTATTCCAACTGATAAAGCCTTCGTTCCACATAAAGGCTTCGGAGTCGGTATTGAGGTGCTGTCTGTCCTCGTCGAACTTGATATCTTCGGCGGTTCCCTTGGCAAGGTTGTAGTCGGATTGGAGTTCTTCGCGGAACAACACCTTGGCGCGTGTGTAGTCGTCTACCAACGTCAGCCATTGAGTATTGTTGGGATCGTCCTGATCCTGTCCTTTGTAGTAGTCTACTTCTGCTTGCAAGGTTTCCACGACATATGCGTCCGTGGGTAAACGGTATTGGTCGTTCGCTTTGAAATCATCGTATGCGTCGTTCAGGACGTCCGTCAATCTCTGAATGCGGTCCCATGCCTCCCCTTCGTATTTAGTGCGGAATCCCTCCTGCTCCTTCTCGTTGCCCTTGACCTGCGTGCGGTATTCGGCAAGACCTTCGATCTCGCTCGAATAAATCGTGGAGCTGCCCGTGTAGGACGGATCCAGATAAACGTACAGATTGAACAACACGTCGCGCATAGTGAGCGGACTGCCGTTGCTGAACTTGATACCGCTCTTCAAGACGAACGTATACGTCGTCGTGGAGTTGTCAACGGTGGGATGTACCGTATCTCCTTCCGTTTTCTGTCCCCAATCCAATACCACGCAGGGTTCGTCGTTGCCGTAAGCGACGTTGCCGTCCTTATCGGTGGAGAGCATACCTACCTGAGTCATACCGACGATAGTGCCGTCGGGTGCGGATGAGCTGAAAAAAGGATTGAACACGCCGTCCAATTCGTCTATCGACAGGACAAGACGGTCTTTTTCGTTGTCGTATTTTTTGCTATTATCATCCGGTTTACATGCCGCCAATATCGCAACGCACATCGCGATTGCCAATATTATTGACGTAATTTTGACGATTTTTTTCATAATTTTGCTCCTTGTTAATCTTGTTTCAACGTTATTTCGGCGCTGAAACCGTTTATTGTTACTTCATCCTCTTTGTAAGAGGAAAAACTTACCTGTTTGAGCCATTGCGCAATGTCGTCCGCCGTCGTTTCCAGACGGTCCGCGTTCGGGTCGAGAGTCAGAGTGTAACTGCCGCGTACGGTGACGTTGCTTATCTCCGCGCCGTCTGCTATTCCGAGCGCCAATGCGGAGGTTCTTATCGCGCGCGTCGTGGCATAACCGACAATGTTCATCGTAAAGCCGTCGAATAGCACGTTGGTTATCTTTGCCGACGATTGCAGTTCTCCGAAGATGGAATACTCGGGGTTGCGCTGATTGGCGGTGCTTCCGGAGACGTTGCTGTTGTTGACGACAAAGTTGCTTATCGTGTGGATATTGCCGTCCAGATCCTTACCTTCGAGCTTGCTGCCGAAGTCGCCGAAGAACAGTTCCTTGCCGCCGCAGTCGATATCCGCAGTCAGCATTATGTTTCTGCCTTGGTCGATCGCGTCCGTAAGTTGGTCGTAATCGGACACAAACGTCCATACGCCGGGAATGCTGTCCACATAGACGGGGATCTCGGTACTCTCTTCGCCGCCGGGGTGTACGAAACCGTCGTTCCACGGAGTACTCAACTCCTTGTCGGAGTAGTATCCCATAAACGTCCTGTCGTGAGACGAGAGGTTGCTGCCGTAACCGCGCTTGTCGTCGAAGCGGTCTCCCGCCTGCACGGTGTAGCTCCCCAATAGCTCGGGTTCCTCGCCCTCCTCTACGAGATAAACGCCGTAACTGTACACAATCTGTACGACCCACTTGGCATACAAGGTTACATCCGACGTAATGCGATCGTGCGCAAAATCCCATTTGGTATCTTCCGCAAACTCATCGTCGGTGTACCAACCTTCGAATGTATAGCCGTAGCGCGTAAAGGTGTATCTCATATAGTTGCTGATATCTATGATGAGCGAATCGGGCGCATAGGCGTGATAGATACTTCCCGTTATGTTGGTGGAGCCGTTATCCAGAACGCCGCCGTTAAACTGAAATTCCGCCACTACCATTCCTTCCAGACTTTGCTCGGGTGCGCCGCAAGCGACGACGCCACCCGCGGTGATCAGCATCAGAAGTACAACCAATATAGTTGAGACTTTTGTTTTCATTGTTTTGTCCTTTCGTTTCGTTGTACGACCCACTCCGCAAGCCCTTGCCTGCGGAGAGTCGGACAACCGTTTTAGTAGTTAAATGTAAAGGTTATCGTTACGACGAGAGAATCGGAACCGTAACTGATGCCGAGTTCGGAGACCGTGTCGCCCTGCGCCATAAGCGTCAACGCCAGATTTGCCGTGGGAGAGGGCAGGTCGCCTACGCCCAGAACGTCCTTTTCTCTGCCTGCGACCACCGTCGCGTTAAGAGAAGTTTTGTCTGCTGTGAAGCCCTTTTCAAAGTAATCGCCGTTCAGTTTGAGCGTGGGGACGAAGCTCGACGCGGAACTCGTGCCGCTTGAAGTTTCTTCCTTGTATGCGGAACTGCTGTTGAGATCTATTTGGTTGAGAGTCTTGCTTGTCTGCGTCCATTGGAAGTTGCTTCCGCTCTTGGTATAAGACGTTACGGAGGAATATTGAACCAGATTGCCGTTCTTGATCTCTATCGTCTGCTCTATCGCCGTCGCTTCCGATACGCGGTTGAGTTTATCTTGCAGTTCGTTAAGATCCTTTTGTTTGCTGCATCCTGCGAAAAACACTGTCGCAAGTACGAGAATTCCCACTACAATCGGTATTATTTTCTTTTTCATTACAGGATACCTCCTTTTGTTACTACATAAGCCAACGCAAACAATCCGTTGATAAACGCAGCCGTCGCTATTGCTCCGCCGATAACGGAACCGGCAACCTTGTGAGCGGTAGTTACGGCACCGGAGATATCTACGGAAGCTACGTTGTTCCACGCGTCCACAAGAGCCTGATACGGAGCAAGTTCCGCTTGCATACGCGCCTGATCCTCTGCGGTAAGCGTGTTGATTACCGTATAGATCTGCTTGACGACGTCGTAGTCGTCTACGGTCAGCTTGTCGGGAGTGAGATCACCCGCAAGATTGCGCAGTTGATCTACTATCGTGCTGTTCCAATCTTTGCTGAGATCGACTTCTATACCCATCGCTTGGGCGAGGTCGGCTTTCTTCTGCGCAAGAACGTTGGCGGCGTCGATACTGCCGTCGAGCTGTGTCTTTTGCTCCGACGTCAGCGCGTTGTACAGCTCGGTCGCACGCTTCAACGCGTCATAGTTGTGTCTTGTTGCGTCCATATCGTGCAACTTGACGATGGCGTCGCGCGCCACATCCAGATCGTATGCAGCCACCGCCGCATTGTAACGATCGAGAATAGCTTTCTCCACCTGAGACTGTTCGCCGTTTGCCACCAACAGATTGTAAGCGTTGACGGCGTCTCCTATCTCGCTTGCGGCAAATCTGTCAATGACTGCGGGCAGAGCGTTTACCGCGTCGATAAATGCGATGGCGTACTTGCCGAGAGCGGACGGTTCGCCGTACGAAGGCTTGTTGAAGAATACTTGGTAAAGCAGACTGTCATATCCTTCGGAACCTTGCGGTATCTCGATATCGATAGCGTCCTTGCTGCCGAGGAATCCGACAAAGTTGCTGTAACCCAATATGTTGCCGTAAGACCAGGATACCTCGCGCGCAAGACGGTAATAGAAATCGTATTGATACAGAGCGCCGAACCCGGGATAGCTGCTTTGCGTACTCGGAGTGATGGTTACGTCGGCGGTCATCGTACCTTCGAGCGTGGGCGCAGTGTGACTGCGGAATATTACCTTGCCTAACTTTGTACAACCGTCGAAAGCGTAATCGCCTATCGTTCTGAGCGTTGCGGGCAACGTTACCTCGGTGAGGTTGGTATTGCCTTGCGCCGCATAGGATTCGATGCGCACCGTGCCTTCTTTTACCTTATATGAGGCGTCCGTCTTGGTTGCGGGATAAACCGCAAGTTTAAGTCCGCCGTTGGGCAACTTGATGTACAGCACGCCCTGTTCGAGAATGAAGTTGGCGCCTTCTGCCGTACTCTCGCCGTTGTAAGTGAAGCCTTCGAATACGCTGTTGTCGGAGAACATTCCGCCGTCGACGTTTACAAGGCTGTCCGTCAATTCCATATTGACTATCGCCGTGCCGAGGAAGGCGCGCTCGCCCACTCTTTCCAACTTGGGGGCGTTAAACGTCGTCAGATCCTCGCAGAATGCAAAGGCAAAGTCATCTATCGTCGTGAGGTTGGGAGCGTTTACTTCCTTGACGGCTGCGCCGATGAACGCTTCCGAGGAGACGGTCTTCAATGCGGGCATATCCAACCGCTCTATCTGCGAATAGTAGAATGCCATTTCGCCGATCTCGGTGACCTTGTCCAGGTTGAGAGAAGTCAAAGGAATCGGAGTTACTCTATTGGTGCTTTCATTTATATTCGGATAGAATGCGCCCATTCCGATCTTTTCGAGGTTGGGTGACTCTACGTTTCTGAGCGAAGTACACATCATAAACGCGCCTTCGCCTATCTCCACGACGTTGGTCATTACCACCGACGCAAGAGAGGAGCATTGCGCAAACGCATAATCTCCGAGCTTTGTTACGCCGGGGATATTGGCTTGCGTAATGGAAGAGAATGCAAATACAAACTCGCCGTCGATGACAACATTGCTTGCCTCGATATTGAGGGTGCTGATACGGTTTGCGGCAAACGCATAACTGCCTATTACGGCGTTGCTGCCGAGAGTCAGACTGCGTACGGACGAAAGTTGAATCGTGCTGTCGCCGATATTGCCGGCGAACGCGGCTCGACCCACGGTGACGTTATCCGAGGACAGATCCACGGTGGACAGCGCTGTATTGTAGAAAGCTTCGTTGCCCACATCCGTCACCTTGCTGAGATTGATGGAATTGAGACTCGTGCAGTTGGAGAACGCGCTGAACTCTATCGTCGTGCAGCTGTCGGGGAGAACTACGCTCTGCAAGGATCTGCATGCGAAGAACGCTCCGTAACCGATAGATGTAAGTCCGTCGGCTTCGCCGAGATCGATAGATCTGATTGCCGTTCCTTCAAACGCTTCGCTGCCGATAACTTCGACTGTCGCGGGGAGCGTTACCGAATTGAGGCTCGTGCAGCCCGCAAACGCTTTGATACCGACAACGCGCAGTTGAGAACCCGTTGCCACCGCAAAGCTGCGGAGATTTCTGCCGGAGAATGCGCCCTCGGCGATCTCTTCGACGCTTGCCGGAAGAGTGAAGTTGATTGCCGTAAAGTTCGGCGTAGCATATAACAGCTTGGTCATTGCTTCGCTGTCGTACGCCACTCCTTCGGAGACGTATATGCTGTTGGGCAGCGAGAAATCGGTTATGTTGCAGTTCTCAAAGGGGTTGAGACCAAACGCCTCGCAATTGCCCTCGAACTTGACGCTCGTCAATGCCGATCTTGCAAACGCGTTGTCGTCAACAACGGATACGTCGTTGACAAATCTTACGCCTCTGAGTGCAGCGCAACCGTAGAACGCTCTTGCGGGGACGATATCGCTGTACACGTCCAACGGACGGCGAGCCGTGCTGCTGATGCCGCTCCTCTCGAACATGCTCTCGCTGATACGCGTCATCTTGCCGAGAGTGACGCTTGCAAGCTTGGTAGTTCCTCTGAATACCGCCGTGCCGCCGCGACGCAGATTGGCAAGGTTGACTTCCGTCAAGGACACGCAGTTCTCAAACGCGGAACTGCCGAGTGCAAACGGATGATTGAGCTTGCCCTCGCCGACGTCGGCAAGACTCGAACAGTCTTTGAACGCCGCTTCCGCAATTACGTTGACATGGTCGAGGTTGATCTTCTTCAATCTGTCGCATTTCTCAAACGCGTGCTGTCCGATACTGACCAGCTTGTCGCCCTTTATCTCCACTTCTTCAAGCAGCTTGCTGTTGTAGAACGCATAGTTGTCTATCGTAGTGACGCTTTCGGGGATGATAACCTTGGTAACGGTGTTGTTGCCGAGGGGTTCCTTCTTGGCGTCGATGTCGTACCTGTCGTCGACTTCCTTGGCGTTGTCGAGGTTGTAGTGGCAGAACGCATACGAGGCGATGTAAATTATGCCTTCGTCGTCGGGGATCTCCACCACACCGCCTTGTCCCTTGTAAGCCACAAGTTGGCTGCCCTCTACGACGAACTCGCTGTTGACCGTGACGTTGCAGCGTCCTTGAAGAGTGGATTGTCTGCCGTCTATCGTGATACGCAGGAATATCGCCGCCGAGCCTTCCGCTACCGCCGTAACCACGCCGTTCTGATCGACGGTGGCGACGCGCGGGTTATTGGTAGACCAATCGAGCGTGTAACGATCGGTGTTTTCCTGCAAGTTCCACGGGTCGATGTTGTAGTGAAGAGTTATCCTCTCCGACGGATAGAACGTTACCGACGGAGTGGCTCCGTCCTCAAAGTAGTTGTCGTCGCCCGTAGCGCCTATATAAGAACGGCTGACGTCGCTGTTGAAAGCGAAATTGGTCGTATAGTGCGTAAACTTGACTTCGTTGAGGTACGCGTTGTCGCGGTTGTTGGAGTCGTCCACAGGATCGCCTTCCACCTTGACGGTTATGGACTTGCGAACGTTGTTCGAGACGAACGATACCGTCGCGCTGCCCTCGGAGATACCCTCGATTACGCCGTTGTGAACGGTTACGACGCTGTCGTCGGAGGACGACCAATCCAACATAAACAGGAAGTCTCTGTTTACGTCCTTATTACTTTCGACAGTATTGCCCACGACGAGATCCGTGATCGTTTTGGTTTCGCCGGGACGCAGCGGGATCTCGCTTTCCGGACTGAATTTGTCGCCGTCATAGCTACCGAACGCAAGATTGCCGTTGTTGACTTCGGGCAGATCTATGCACACAAGATTACTGTTCAACGCATAGTCGTCCACCTGGAACATTATCGTATTGGGGAAGATGCTGTTGCGCAGTCTGTCGAGATAATTGGTGATTTCCACCGTGACTGTCGTCGTGGATCCGCGGGTCTCCTGCAAAACGGGGATAGCCGCCTCGCTGAGCGTATCAAGAGAGATCATTCTCGTGCCGTTGTTGTAAACGGGATCGCCGTTCTCATCCTTGGCATAGCTGACGACCACGGGATTGACGCCCATTGCATAGTGGTTGTCGTACACGTCCAGATCGACGTAATACTCCATTTCGCGAGTGCTTTGGTTATACTTGCTGTAAAAACGCGAACCCGTAACGGTGGGCGCTTCGTAGTCAACGTAGAAGCTGAACTTGTAAGTATCGCGTACGTTGCGCGATTCGCCGTCCCAATCCAGCCGCGCGGTCATCGTGACTTCGTAGTGCGAGTTGTTGACGCCGAATACCGAGCCGTCGTCCTGCGCCATATTGAGATCGAACTCGACGATGCCGGGGATAGCCTGTCCGCTGTAATGCGCCTTGCCGATATTGTACTCGGTGTCGGTCCATACCACTTCGCCCGTAGACGTATCCACGATCTGGATATCCATCTCCTTGGCGCCGCGCAGCAAACCTGCATACACCGCGTATATTCCGCTAAGCGACGTGACGTAGTAGGACAAAGCCGCGTGTTCTTCCGTAGCGGGGATGGGTTCGTAATCGGGGTTCTGATCGTACAGATACATTCCGAGAGGAACGATGTAATCGTAGTAATACAATGCGTACGGAGTCGTCGCGTAGTAGTCGGCTTTGATCTTGTCCTCGTCGTCGATCGCGTTGTTGTGCGCCGTTGTCTCCACTTCATAGTAATCGGTATCAAAGATGGGCGCTTCCGTCCAATCGCCGTAGAATGCCAGATAGGGTACGTTGAGGTCAACGCCGCCGTCCTGCGAAGTAAGGGTGATGAAGCCCTCTACAAACATACCGTTGGGGAAGTGTTCGTTGATGTAGGACTTGTCGGAGTTGTTGAGAGTCAACTCCACCGTGATGGTAGCCGTCTTATTTGCCGCCACCGTTACCACGTCGCCGTTGAGCGTACCGTCCGTAACAGTATATTTGTGACCCATATTGAGCATGTGCGCCATTTCCGTGACGTACTTGTTGTCCTTGGTGACGCTCTCGGTCATGGACAGATCACCGAGCTTGTAGCTTACGGATCCGTCGGAGATATTGCGGAGATGGAACGTCATTGTGTAGACGCCGTTTCTTTCGGGGTCGTCTTTCAGTTCCAACTTTGCCTTGTTGGTTCCGTCCACCGTGATATAAGCATTGGTCGTGGTAGCCTTGATTATGTCGGCGATACCCGCGCCTTGCTTACGCGGCGAATAGGGATTGCCCTCGGAGTTGAGCGCGATGATAGCCGTGGACATAGCCAACTGATTGACCATATCGCGAACGGCGGGAGCGTCGAGATTCTGGAACTTATCCTTGACGTATTGACGAATAAGGACGGTAATACCGCACATATTGGGGGACGCCATTGACGTACCGCTCAATTTCTCGTAACCGCCGCCGGGGATGGACGACCAGATGTTGCCGCCGTGTGCGGTGATTTCCGGTTTGAGGCTGAGATCGGGGTTCGGTCCCCAGCTTGAAAAGTCGCTCATAAAGGGACCCGCTTCGTTGCTGCCGTTGAGTACGATGGTACCCGTTCCCTGCTCGGCGAGATATTCGCCGTCGTCTTTACCTATGGAGCATACGCCGAAGTTGTCGTTGATGTCGTTGCCGACGGTCATTATAATATCGCCGTAAACGTTGTTGTATATGATTATGCCCGCGGCTTCGTTGGCTTGTGCCGCCATAGCCTTGTCCTCGAAGGAGGTCGTTCCGCGGCGCACCAGGACTATCTTGCCCTTGACGTCGTGTCCCAGATAGTTGGCAGGGGAGCCGTCGCCGGGGATGGTAACGTATTCGAACGTCTTGTTCTCGTCGGCTTGTACGCCGAGCGCACGGAAGAAATTGTAGGATATGCTGTTGGTATTGGCTGCCTCGTCGAAGAATATCGTTCTCTCGCCGTTGGCTTCCATATACTTGTCCTTGTTGCCGTTGATGGACGCAACGGACATAGCTCCCGTATAAGTGGAGGGCGCGCCTACGGTGCCGCTGTCGGGGTTTTCTACCTTGTTGGTATTGCCGAACTCGCTGCCCATAGCGCTGCTGTAATCGTTGCTTGCGGCAACTACGAGAGATATGCCGGCGGCTTCGATGCGGTCGTAGATGTCGTTCTTGTACTCTTCGTCTACCTCGCGGGAGAAGCCGCAGCTCGTGCCGAGACTCATGTTGATGGCGTCGACGTTAAGGTTAACGCAGTCTTCGAGAGCCGCCATAATGTCCACGTCTTGTGCGCCGCTGTCATAGTCGGAGAATACCTTCATTATCGCCAACTGCGTGTCGATGGCAACGCCGCGCAGAACAGTGTCGTGACTTCCCTCGAAGTCGTCGTTCTGCTCCCAGATGGAGTCGTCCGCATAGCCGCCGATTATACCCGCAACGTGCGTGCCGTGGCTTTCGAGCATGGGCATAACGTCGGGGTCGTTGTCAGCATAGTCGTAACCGAATGCGATCTTGTCCTTGGTGATGTTGCCGTAATAGACGTCGCGCGCTTCGAGAGGCATTTCGCTGTTACGATACGCAACCGTCCCGGGCAACATCTCGGCGATATCGCCGCTGTCGTACAGAGGTCTCTCCACCTGGTGCGTTGTAAACGCAGGGTGAGCGTAATCGCAACCCGTATCGAGGATAGCCACTATCGTGCCCTTGCCCGTATAGTCGCCGTCGTTGTCGCTGTTGAAGATACCGGTATCGTATACGTTGACCTTGTTCTCCACAGCTTCCACCTGCGGATTGTAGGTGTCGCTTATTATGACGCGGTATACGCCGTCGTGATTGAGCAGCTTGGAGAGGTTCTCGTATGTCGTGGTTGCGGAAAAGCCGTCCAATATGCTTGTGTAGTGATATTTGGTGGCTGTTATCAATCCTTCCTTTTTCAACAGGGATTCCAACTCTTCCTGACGGCTGAGCGCTTTTGCGGCGGTCTCACGCGCTTCGCTGCCGTTGAGGAACTCGTTCAGCTGTCCGCGTCCGCGCGCGTTGAACTGCCCGACAAGCGAACCTTCGGACAGGGTAATGATGACGTCCACCGCGCCCGTGAGCTTGTTCTCGTCCACGCGTTTCAACAGATCTTTGTTGAGACGGCTTACCGTCTGCGCTTTGAGTCGGCTAAGGATCTCCTCCTTATCGAAATTGAAAGAGGCATTGACGTTGCTATCTACATCGGTATCGTTTCCTGACGTGGAAAAAATACCCGGTAACGCATAGATACAGGTCAATGCCAAGACTAACACTATTATCAGTGATCTCAGTATTTTTTTCTTCATAGCTAACCTCTTTGCCGCAGCGATGATTTGATAAAACGATATACTGCGACAGTATAGTATTTTAATTATACCACCCCTGCACTGTTTGTCAAACAAATACACCCTTAAATTGAGATTTTTTTGACATTTTTATTTATTATAATTTAACTTATATTCTTAATATATATTTTTGTTAATTATCTGCCATACGTACAATTCCGACGAACCTGTACGCATGCAGACGCGGCGAAAGCGAGCGCTCCCCGCTCGCAAAAATCCGAAAAGTCCATATATATCCCCAAGCGAACCGACGCGTAAATTCCGCTTCAACACGGAAACGGGCTTACGTATTTCGTTGGCTTCTACACCCCAACATTTGCCATAGAGCCAAAAATAACCCCGTCCGAATAGGGGACGGGGATATTTATGGGAAATTTACTTTTGCAGACGTCAGTTGTTTGTGACAGTTACCGTTACGGTAAATTCGCCTTCTTCCGTTTTCTCGACTGTGACCGTGTAATGATTGCCGTTGATGTCATCGAAGGTGAACGTGTTGCCGTCCTGCGTGACGTCGCTCGGCACCATTATTGAGAATGTGTCGTAATAGTTGTAAGTAGCATTGTAAGTATGGCGCACTATTTCTCCCGTCAAGCCCACTACTTCGCCGTTATCTACGAGCAAGCTCACCGTGTAGTAGTTCTCGCCGTCTTGGTGGACGCTGTCAACGGTAACAGAACCGATGGTCTTTGCGTTGACGGTGAGTTTTCCGTCGGCATAGGTCGCGGTGTAAACGGTACGACCGCCGGACAACGGTGAGACATTGATCGTAAACGCATTGTCGCCCATTGCGACGTTTACGAACATATTTATGTCTTTGTAATTGTAGACGGATTCGAAGTATTTGTATTGACTGTTGTACACTTCGAACTTGTAGAGCGTTACTATTTCGTCTTTATCGTTAAGCGCGACAGTGGCTCTGAAATTGTTGTCCTCTGTGGTCAAGACTGCCTTTTTCAACGTTACGACTTCAACGGTTATGAATTTTGTGTCGGGGTCGTAAGTCACCGTATAGGTGATCGTATTGTTTTCCGTCTCGCTTACATACGTCCATTTGTTGGGTTCGTCGCAACGCGCGTTGCTGAACACGACGTTGTACTCGCCGTTTGCCGACTCTTCGAGCGTGAGGTATATATAGTGACCGCTGATCCATCTTTCGATAGAGGCGCGATACCTGCCGTCGGCGCTGAATACCACTAAGCCGTCGGCGATTTCCGTGAACGTCCAATCCGCCATATTGACGGTAAGGTTGTATATACCGCCGTCTTTGTTGTAGGTAATGTTGCAAACGTAGTCTTCCATATCAACGTTGGCTGTACTTACGACGTTTTTGTCATAGATGGCTGTACCGATGTTCATACCGAGATTGATACCCATCGATTCGTCCACCGAAACGGTAAAGTCGAAACTCAATTCTTTTTCTTCGTTCGCTTCGTTCTTCAACGTAAATCTGTGCGTCACGTTGTCGCGGAGGAATGTGTTGGTATCCGTCTCTATGACGGCTTCCTCATAATTCATCGTATAGTCTTTGCCGTTGAAGCTCAACTTCAATTGGTCGTAGTCGACGAAGGTGTAACTGCCGACGTTCTGTTGCTTGGTGTAGCCCTCTGCGGAGTACTTGTACAGCGTGATTGCGCCTACCTCGCCGGTTACACTGCCGAACAACAGATAGTCTCTCGTGTCAAAGTCGAAGTAGCCCACGCCCGCCACGGAAATCTCTCTGACGACAACGCACTTTTGAATGTCCTCGTGCCAACTCGACGTTTGTTGCTTTGCTTCCTCACTGCGTACCCATATGATAACGGGCAGTCCCAATTGGGGCAAATAGGTGTTGGGTCCGGGCAGGAACGCATTGCGATCCATCTCGATACTTCCTATGTCTGCGCCCGTCAGATCCAGGATCATCTTGCTGCTCTCGAAGGTGTTGTGCGAGAATGCGGAGTAGCCGATGTACGTTACGCTGTCCAACTTGACTCTGCCGTTGTTCATCTGGTTGCAACCGTTGAAGGCATAGTCGCCAATGTAGGTGGCGTTGGGAAAGTTAACGTCGCGCAGCCACGAGAAGGGCAGATCCTCCGTTGCCGAAGCGTAGTAGGTGTAGGGCGAATAGAAGGAGTAATTGCCCACATACACCACTTTATCCGAAGAAATCGAGGAGAAGGCAAACTCGTGTACGCCGTAGAAAGCGTAATCATCGATACGTTCCACGTTGTTAAAATCAAGTGTGTACGCCAAACCGCCCATACGGTATACGCTCGCAAAGGCTTCGGCGCCTATCGTCTTTACTTCATCGGGGATTCTCAGGTCGGTGATGTTATCGGGTCCTTGGTATGCCAGAAGCACATTGTCGCGAATGATAAACTCATCGGTGTTGATTGCAAAGGTCTTCTCCTGCGCTTGCACGTCGAAGTAGATGTAAGCGCCGCTATTGTCGGCAAAGCGCACTACGTCATCCGACAGTTTGCTGAAAAATCCCGCATGTACCGTACCTCTTGCGGTAACGTACAATCCGTTGATGTAGCCGTAATCGGGGTCGTTGCGGATACCGCCCATAAGCAGTACCGACCAATCGTCGTTGATGTAGACGATTTCGTCCTCTATCACGCTGTATATAAACCAATCTTCCTCGGCGAGGGTCATTTGCAGCACTTGGAAGCGGAAGTCTTTGCTATCTCCGTTGTCCGAGTCGTACAGCAAGCATTGCAGATCCTCGCTGTAAGAATATTTACCCGTATCAACGATCTGATTCGTTTCGTCGCGAAGGGTGGCGTTGCCGTGACCGTCGAGATACAAAGTCTTTTGGGTTATGTTGCCCTGCTCGTACAAAGCGAATGTGGCGTTGTAATTGTCTCGCAGGGTCAGTTTGTTATCCTCTCCTATATCGAACAAAAATTCTGCGGAAGAGAAGTAAATACTTCCGCCTACCACCATATAAGACGAACGGAACACAAGTTGTTTGCCGTTTTCAAAGTCGTCGTCCCAATCGTAGTCGGAGGCATTGGGCGATGAGTCTTTAATCACGCCTATACCGATGAGACCCAGATATCTTACGCCCTCTGCGTTCTCATAAAC
This sequence comes from uncultured Clostridia bacterium, assembly GCA_947625185.1. Classification (GTDB taxonomy): domain Bacteria; phylum Bacillota; class Clostridia; order Christensenellales; family CAG-314; genus Fimimonas. The sequence continues at coordinate 4,199 of CANQNJ010000017.1, read as the reverse complement.
GCTGTCGTTGTAGCCGTCGCCAGTGATCGTGCCGCCGCCGACAACGTCGAAATGTTTGTCCGCCTGAGGCGCCATGCGTTCGACAAAGCAATTGAATTCTTCCGCTTGACCCGATTCGAGAGTGAATTGGATAGCGCCCATTGCAACGTACGTTTCGAATTCCGTGCCGTCGGCTCTGTGCAGATTGAGGCAATACTCGTCCAGGGAGAACATGTTACCGTAACCGTAATCGATCTTGTTGCCCGTGGGCGTGTATGTGCCGTACATATCGAGATAAACCACCGTTCCCTCACGCCCGGCAACATTGTCGTGTGCGGCAACGTAGTCTCCCAGGAATACGGCGTAAGTATCAAGGTAAATGTCGCCCGTGGAATACATGTAGTAGTATACACCGCCGTCTTCGGCGTCCACAAGTATATCCGTCACGACGTCGCCGCTGTAAACGACGGACAGGAAATGCTTTTCACCGCCGTAGACGAATTCGAAGTAGTACTTGCCGAAAGCATCGACGCTTTGGTAATCGCCGTGCCAAACGGTGCCGTCGGCTAAGGTAAGTTCGCCCTTGCCGTAGCCGTCTATGCCAAACGAAGGTCCGCCTTCGACTTGGAACTTTGTTTTGTAGGTGCGCATGAGTACGGTCGTATCGCCCGCGTTGTACTCGAAGAAGAAGTCGTCGTAAAGATCCACCAGATCCTCGTTCTCCATCTGCTCGACAAATTGATCGCGCAACGCCGCGTCGGCAACAAATCTGTATTCTTCGGCTACATCGTCGTAGCTGAGCGCTCCGAACATCAAGAAGTAGTAATAGCCGTCCTGATTGAGGAAGCCGATTGCCGCATGCGTTTCGTCTATGATATACAGTTTGTCATAGTAGTCGTCCTGACCGTAGAACTGTTGGTAAATAATGTCCGTCACGGCATTGGGCGCAAGCAAACTGCGCTCGAAAGTCGTGGACTCATCTTTGACTATTACGTCCACGCGCACAGGTACGGTCACTTCGCCGTCGACGGTATTCAACGTGTAGAATTCCAAATAGAAATCGTCGTCGTTGTAGGTGTAAGCGTACATATAACTTACGCCCCACTCGTTAAAGTCATACCGTTCGCCGTTGTAGGTCAAATTACCCCACTCGTCCACCGCGAAAAAGACGCCGTCACCCGTCACCGAGAAAGCCGCCGCGCCCGCAAGAGACGTTTCGATGGTGCCGTCATCATTGTAGCGGAAATTCCAGAAGTTGTTTTCCGTTGTGTACAGACTGCTGACAAAGCGGTATGTGCCGTCGCTGTTTAGGGTAATCGTACCGCGGTCCAACGCCTCGTAGTACTCGCCGGCATTTTCGTCTATGGCTCTGCCCAAAATGTAAGCACCGTTTACCGTGCTGTCGTAGATATATGTGCCGATAAAGTTTGGAGCGCCGCCGTAAACCTTGCCCACGGGGTTGTTATCCGCCCATCTGATAAGGCGCGGAGCGTACTCCACTGCGCCGTGTTGCGGCACAACGCTGTACGCAAGACGCTCGATGGTAGTCACGCCGTCTGCGGTGACTTCCAACCAATTGTCCTCCCAATTGCCTATTACGTTGTTTTCTCTCATTTGCAGAATGCGCGAACCTATCGTGTATCTGCCCTCGGAGTATTCGCTTGCGCCGTTGCGCTTTACAAGCGCCTTGCCGAACCCGTCGATGAGCAGATCCGGCTCGTCGTTCATTGTGTCGCCGAAATAGTGACCTTCGAATCCGTCGCTCACCAGATAGGTGCCGCGCATTTCCACGCCGTCGACAGACTCCACTTCGCCGTCCGCAACGCGGAACAAGAACAACACTTGCTCTTGCGCGGTTATAACGACGTAAGTTTTCTCCTCAAAGAGGTAGAAATCATGTTCTTCGCCGTCGTCCATGATAACGAGATCTTCCCACTCGTAGTAGAAGGCTTGCATTGCGGCTTGCAACTTGCCGTTGCTGACGGAGAATATCCTCATGCCGCCGATGCCGTTGCTGTCCACCATTCCGTCAAGATACAGCACGCTGTCGCCTTGGTTGTCGCGGAACCGATAGAAACCCGCCTCCTCGCTGCCGGGACGATTGAACACATAACTGCGCTCACCGTTCGGCGAAGTTATCGTATTTACCGTGAAATGGAATGTCTTGGAGTCGGAAACGAACACATATTCGCCCGTAAACACTTCCAACGAGAAAGTGCCTTCAACGGGCGTTTCGCCCTCGACGGCATATGTGACGCGGTCTCCGTGCGAGAACGTAAGCGTTTCTTTGGGATTTGCGCCGTTGGGTATTACCTGTCCGTCGAAATTTTCGAAATAGTAGAAATATTCGCCGGAGACTTTGCCTTCGAGAACGACGCTGTCGTTATCCGAGAAGGAGAAATTGCCCGAATCTTTGTCGTAAACGCCCCGTTGTTCTTCCATACCCTCGCGGTGCAGATACACTACTCCCTCTTCGGTCAAGGACAGGAACAGATAGTCGTCTCCGCCCATTGCGTCAATGAGAGACTTCGACCAACAAGCGTACATAGTGATGAACTTGCCCGACATAGTATTCGTGTCGAACTGTTCGCCGCTTTCAAACTCCACTTCGCCGGCGGGATCGGTGGACCAACCTGCAAAGCGGTAGTTGGCGGGTACGTCGAAGTCGTTGCCGTCGGGGAGAGTTACGGGCTGACCGAAAAGACTGTCTGCGTCAAAGTCGATAGCGGAATCCACGCCCTCGATGTTGACGTCGTAGTACACTATCACATTGTCGCGCTTGTAGTAAATTTCAAACACTTCGTTTACGCCGAGAGCGCTTACCGAAAGGTTGTTGTCCGCCGCGTCGTCAAAAATGTAGTGGACGGGCGCCTCTTCGGAGTAGGTAAATTTCTCGCCGTAGAAAGCCTTACCCGTTACCGTGTCGGTGGGTTCGCTGCCGTAATTGTCGTTCACGTCGGCAAAATACCTGTTCACAGTGAACGTTGCGTTATATTTTGCCGTAAGCGTAACGTTGCTGCCGGGCATAACGTCCGTATCGGAAACAATTCTGCCGTTAAGCTCCCATCCCGCAAATTCTATTCCGTCGGGGCAATGGGGTGCGGAGTCTTGGAGCAATTGACTGAGATTTGCGCCCTCTTCCGCTTGAAGTTCGGTTTTGCCGCCGAACTCGTCGCCCGCGTCCAATGTAACGGTATAGACGGATTTTACCGCGGACCATTTAGCCGTGGCGGTAACGTTCTCCGTAGGCTTGTAGCCTGCTTCCACCTTGGTGTCGCCTACAAACCAACCCTCGAACACTTCGCCCTCGTGACCGTTCGGCGCGGACGGTATCTGATCTTCCGCAAGGGCTTCGCCGCTCTTGACGCTGACGGACGAGACTTCCGTATTTCCGTCGTAAAAGACCACGGAAAACTTCTCGTCGCAAGCGACAAGCAAAGCCATCGCAACGACAAGGCTCACCGCCAACAAACAAATAAGTAATCGTTGAAATTTTTTCATCGTTTTCTCCTTCAACCTTAAAAAGGTCACAACGAATATAATTTTTCATTATATATTGTATAAAAAAAATCTATAACTGTCAAGAATTTGGCAGGTTTATAGAACATAACGCATATGAATGCGGCAATAATGTATGAGAAAATATATTTTATCCGCAGAAAACCGCTCAATGATGAACTTTCCGTCCGCAATTGAACGGACGGGGACAGCTTCCGTTAGGCTCTATGGCAAATGTTGGGGTGAAAAAAACATAAATAAAAATAAGCCTACTTTACCCCAACATAATGCCACCAGAGCCGCCGACCAAACGCAAGTCGCTCGGGCATTCCACGCAAAAAGGCTTCACTTCGCGCCCCATTAAAGGCGCCCCTTCAAGAGGAAGGGGAGCTGTCTGCGATAGCAGACTGAGGGGTTTGAAGTTTTGAGCGGTGTGCTCTCGTTGCAGATTATTTTGCGTTGGAATACCCTCGTTCGTGGTGTTACAAGGTCAAGAACATAATTGAAATTTCGGTTGACTACGCAACCGACCCCTGACGGGGCAAGCGCCGCGCAGGTCGCCGCTTGCAACGGAATTTTCGCTTTGTTTGCTGCTATGCGCGACACGCGCATCTCCGCTTGCTCAAATTCCGTTTTAATTTATAAGTTGACTGCTGTATTTTATTTACTTCCGCACCCCAACATTACTTACATGACCTTCCGTTATCTTGCCGCGCGATTTT